>JANNEE010000565.1:0-6560 GCA_031388325.1 Deinococcales bacterium | reverse complement strand
TGTGGCACTCGAGCGGGCATTAGATTCGATTAGCAACGATGACGAAGAAGTTGAAGATGACGCGCCTGAGCGCTTTGAATCAATCATGCTTGAACTCGAGTACGACGTTGGTGTCTTGATAAGTAGCGAATTAGAAGACTTTTCGGGAACATACGAAGTCAGCACCGATTACGAGACACTTGAAGATTTTGTCAAAGCTGTTCTCGAGAACAAAGCTTTTATGCGGCTTGCTTTACTGCCAGCCAACAGGGTGGAAATTGTTGCCGATAATGAAATTGTTTAACCCTACGTTCACCGTAAAATCATGATTGGCTGCTAAATTAAAAGCAAGCAAGGCTTACTCCCCCTCCCAGATGTGAGCCTTGCCTCTTTTATAGGGTGTTCAAAGCCGAATTGGGTAATTGCAAGTCCATACAAATGTCTTTCTATGGCACGATCACCTCATCTGTTCTAATCGGCGTTCGATTTCAGCCGATGTTTCCTCAACGGCTCGTCCGGTGACTTCAAGAACTGCGAAATGACCACGCTCGAAGAGGCTTTCAGCATACTCAAGTTCTTGCTGAATTTTTTGTGGGTTGGCGTATTCTCCAATGCTCGAACCGAGATGCTTGAGGCGATTGCGTCGAATCTCGAGTAATGCCAGTGCATCTATTCGCAATCCAAAAACCCGTTCTCGAGGCAGTGTCCAAAGTTGGGCTGGTGGTCTGATGCCTAAAACTATTGGTAAATTAGCCACTTTGTAGCCGCGACCTGCAAGATAAATCGAGAGTGGTGTTTTGCTGGCTCGTGAAACACCAAGCAGCAATATATCAGCTTCTTTCATGCGTTCTGGGAATCGTCCGTCATCCATAATGACAGCAAACTCCATGGCTTCGACCCGACGAAAGTAATGTTGGTCTAAACGGTGATGTTCTCGCGGTTTTTCATTGGGTGTTAATTGCCATTGCTGCGAAAGAACCTTGACCACATAACCAAGTAAATCTAGTGAGACAAGGTTAAGGGCATGACTTTGGAGTTCAAGTTCCTCGGCAAGTTTTCGTTCTCCAATGGTGTATAACACCTGCCCTTCGAGTTGTTTGGCTTTTTGCATGGCTTCACTCAGGATAGAAGGATTGATTTCTGAGTAACGATGAAAAACCAATTCTTGAGGGTGCAAGGGCAATTGGGCAAGCGCGGCTCGAGCCAATGTTTCGGCACTGAGTCCGCTACCATCGGAAATGATAAAGAGGTGCTTCATGTTTTTAAGGCGGCATGAGCGGCACTTAATCGAGCGATAGGGATGCGAAAAGGGCTACATGAAACATAATCCAATCCAAGTTGATGAAAATAGGCGATTGAAGCTGGATCGCCGCCATGTTCGCCACAAACCCCTATTTTGAGGTCGGCTCGCGCCTTTAAGCCTGCTCGAGTCGCCTGTTCGACCAATTGACCAACCCCAGCAGTATCAAGTGTGGCAAACGGGTCGTCTTCGAGTACCCCCATTTCGAGGTATCGGCTGAGGAATTTTCCTTGGGCATCGTCTCTCGAGAACCCCAAGGTCATCTGGGTTAAATCATTTGTGCCAAAACTAAAGAAATCTGCCTGAGTTGCAAGTTGATCGGCGATTAAACAAGCTCGCGGAATTTCAATCATTGTCCCAATAGGAATGTCTAATTCGATCTTTTGTTCATCAAAAACCTGCTCGAGTACCTTTTTGATTAAGGCTCGGGTTTGGCTGAGTTCTGAGGTTAAGCCAACCAAGGGAATCATAATTTCTGGACGTGGATGCTTTCCTTTTTTCTGTAAGTCACAGGCAGCCTCAGCAATGGCTCTGACCTGCATTTCTAGAATTGCAGGACGGGTTAAGAGTAATCGCACCCCTCGCAATCCCATCATTGGGTTGGTTTCATGCAGTTGCCTGACTCGAGCCAGAACATCTTGATTTTTTGGATTGGCTTCGTTTTTGGATTGTTGCAAGGCAACTTCGACCGCCAATGTCTCGAGGACTGGTAAAAATTCGTGCAATGGTGGATCGAGTAAACGCACCGTCACGGGTAAATCATCCATTGCTAGAAAAATCCCCTGAAAATCGTTGCGCTGCATCTCGAGTAAGTGCGACAGGGCTTCTTGTTCTTTTTTAATGTCTTGGGTCATGATCATTTGGCGAACCCATGGTAAGCGCTGGTCGCCAAAAAACATATGTTCTGTGCGGCATAATCCAATCCCTTCTGCGCCAAATTGTCTGGCTCGAGTGGCATCTTCGGGGGTATCAGCATTGGCTCGAATTTTTAAGCGTCTTTGGGCATCTGCCCATAACAGCAATTGTTCGAGTTCTGGGCTGGCTTGACTTGCCTCAACTGCAACTTCACCCAAGAAAACTTGTCCACTTGCCCCGTCTAAGGTCAGGATTTCTCCAGCCAGAACTCGAGTATCTCCGACTTGAAGCCAACCTTCAAGTGGATTGACCCGCATCGTTTCTGCCCCGACCACGGCTGGCTTTCCCATGCCTCGAGCCACGACCGCCGCATGAGAGGTCATACCACCACGGGCGGTTAGAATTCCAACCGCAGCGTTCATTCCAGCAATGTCTTCGGGACTGGTTTCGGTAGTGACCAACAAGACTTTTTTGTATTTGGCTTCTTCTAAAGCAGCTTCAGAAGAAAACACAACTGCCCCAGAAACTGCCCCGGGGCTGGCAGGTAAACCTTTGGTCAGTAAGGTGGCTTGGTGATGGCTGATGAGCCGAGGGTGTAAAACCTGCTCGAGCATCGAGGGTGTAAAGCGCTCAATCGCTTGTTGACGCGAAATCAATCCTTCAAGCGCCAAGTCAATAGCGACTTTAGCGGCGGCTAAAGATGTCCTTTTTGCTCCACGGGTTTGTAACAAAAATAATTTGCCTTGCTCGACCGTAAATTCAAAATCCTGCATGTCTTGATAATGACGCTCTAATAACCGCACGGTTTCTACCAATTGAGAATACACATCAGGCAACCGACGCTCGAGGGCTTCTAGTGGTTCAGGGGTGCGGATTCCTGCAACCACATCCTCACCTTGGGCTTGAAATAAGAACTCTCCAAAAATTTTATTTTCTCCTGTGTTTGGGTCTCGAGTGAAACCCACACCCGTACCAGAAGTCTGCCCCAAATTGCCAAATACCATTTCTTGAACAGTCACAGCAGTTCCTAGGTTATCTGGAATGCTGTTCAATTGACGGTATGTGACCGCACGGCGATTATTCCAAGAGGCAAAAACTGCCCGAACCGCACTTTCGAGTTGAACCATTGGGTCTTCAGGAAATTGATCGCCCTGCTCGAGATACAGCGATTTGAAACGCCTTGTTAATTGCTCGAGATCAAAAGCATTTAAGTCAAGGTCATTGCTGGCTTGGCGCTCCTGCTTAAGTCCATCCATCAAATGATCAAAACGATGTTTTGGTATACCTTGTACCACATCTCCGTAAAGGGCAATAAAACGACGGTAACTGTCCCATGCAAAGCGTGGATTATTGGTTTCATCCGCCAATGCTTGGGTTGTTTGGTCGTTCAAACCAAGATTGAGTAGCGTATCCATCATCCCGGGCATTGAGAATTTTGCTCCAGAACGAACACTGACCAAAAGCGGGTTTTGTAAACCACCAAAAACCTTTTTGCTGGTTTGCTCAAGCCAACCGATGTGAGTTAATACTTCATCCCACAGATGAACTGGTAGGGTTTTATGCGTAAGAAAATCTAGACAGGCAGGGGTGCTGATGATAAACCCGTTTGGTACAGGTAAGCCAAGCTGCATCATTTCGCTTAATCCTGCACCTTTTCCACCAAGTAGCTCTTTTCCTAATCCGTGGGCGGCTTCAAAATGATAAACTAAAGGATTCATATATCAACCTCTGATGTGCTATGGATAGTCTGACACGACCTTGAGTGGTTAAAGTCAGTTCAAAATTAACCACAGCCGGGTTCTCGAGTAATCGCTACCAACACGCCGAAATTCTGTGTACTATTTTCCTCCTGAGTTACCATGCTTATTTTTACAAGGTGCTTTCTGGACTAACGCTCTCGAGTTCAAATTCATCGGCAACTGCTTTGAAGGTCAGCTTGCCATTGCGGGTATTTAAGCCCTTCATCAGCGCTGGGTCTTGTTTTAACGCCCCTAGACCCTTATCGGCTAAACGCAACGCATAGCCAATGGTTTGATTGGTCAGGGCAAAAGTGCTGGTGCGTGGCACACTGCCCGGCATGTTTGCCACACCATAATGCACCACACCATCCACCACATAGGTCGGGTCATCGTGGGTAGTGGCATGAATGGTTTCGACACAACCGCCTTGGTCTACCGCAACATCCACAATCACACTGCCCTCTGGCATCGAAGAGAGCATATCTTTGGTGATTAAATGCGGCGCTTTTGCACCCGGAATCAGCACCCCACCAATCACCAGGTCAGCACTGCGAATCACATCACGGATATTACTTTCATTGCTTGCCATGGTTTGAATCCGCCCACCAAAAATATCATCTAAGTACGCCAAACGCCGGTGCGAAACATCCATGATAATCACTCGAGCGCCCATGCCGACGGCAATTTTAGCTGAGTTTGTGCCAACCACACCGCCGCCAATAATCACCACGCGCCCTGGAATCACGCCCGGAACACCCCCAAGCAGCACACCACGCCCACCATTGGGTTTAAGTAAACATGCGGCACCAACTTGCGGTGCTAAGCGACCCGCCACTTCGGACATTGGGGTTAAAAGCGGTAAACTGCCATCTTCAACTTGCACTGTTTCGTAGGCAATCGCGGTTGTGCCAGCTTTTAAGAGGGCATCGGTCAAATGATGTTCGGCAGCCAAATGTAAATAGGTAAACAACAGTAAATCTTCGCGCAAAAAAACGTATTCAGATTCGATGGGTTCTTTAACCTTGACCACCATTTGCGCTGCCCACGCTTCGGAAGCTGAAGGGACTAATGTAGCTCCAGCCCGCTCATACTCGAGGTCAGTGATTCCACTGCCAAGTCCAGCCCCCGTTTGCACCATGATGCTGTGACCACGTTTGACCAAGGCGGTCACACCAGCCGCCGTCATCGAAACCCGATTTTCTTTGACTTTTACTTCTTTAGGAACACCAATCAACATAAAAACTCCTTTGGACAGAATAACGGTGACAAGGTGACAAAAAATCTACCTTTAACTTGACCCGCTTTAATTCTTGAAGGTTTATGATAGTCAATATAACTTGGCTCGAGAAGAAGTTTTATAAGTCATAATCCGAACTTACTTTATGTTTATTAGGTTAAAATGACCAAATGGTTCATGAACTTCTTGATTCTTATAATTGCCAAATTCTCGAGCATTTACAAAACCAAGGTCGGGTCAGTTATAACGAATTGGCGCGGCGGGTTGGCTTAAGTACCCCAACCATTATTGAACGAATTCGTAAACTCGAGGATGCTGGGATAATTCAAGGGTTTACAGTGCGGCTTGACCTTGAAAAACTTGGCTACAATGCGATGGCGTTAATCGAAGTCAAAACCAATCCAACCAGTCACCCAAAGGTGCTTGAATTTGCCAGTCAGCAAAAAGAGATTCGTGAATGTTACTTTGTGACGGGCGACTCGAGTTTTGTGGCACGGGTGATTATGCAAGACATCTCTGAGCTTCAAAGTTGGATACAGCGCTTCGGCATGTTTGGCGCAACCCGCACCAGTGTGGTTTTAAGTAAACCAATCATCAAAGAGATGTTTGCGTTACGCTAATTGTCTCATTAAAAAACCGTAAGCTCGAGACATGCGTTTTTTGAGTGGTCTTATTTTATTGGTTTTGGTACTCCTTGGCTCGAGTTTGGCGCAGCCAAAAATTGGCACACCACAACTGCGTGGGCTTTGGGTAGATGCCTTTGGCGCAGGGTTTAAGACTCAAAAAGAAGTCGATGACCTAATTCTGTATGCCCAGCGTCTAAAACTCAATGCGCTTTTTGTACAAGTTGGTCGTCGTATGGATTGCTTTTGTAACCGCTCGAGTGTGCCGCGCAGCAGCGACCCGAAACTCGCCAAGAATTTTGACCCTTTAGAGGCAATTATTAAAAAAGCCAAACCACTGGGGATTCAAATTCATGCTTGGATTATCACGACTGCCGCCTTTAACACCTCCGAACCGTATTTTTCGAGCAACCATGTGATGGCAACCCACGGACGCAGCAGCACCGACCCTTGGATGACCTTGAATACCTCTGGCTCGAGTCGAGCAGGCAAAGACGAAATTCTTGATGTGGCACATCCAGCCGCCGCCGAATATATTGCCCAGTTTTACATTTCAATCTTAGAGAATTACGATATTGACGGAATTCAATTTGATCGGGTGCGCTATCCAGACAGTGCCGACCCGCAATTCCGACCCGTTTGGGGGTACAACCCGACCAGCTTAAATCGGTTTAGGCTCGAGACGGGACGCACTGACACGCCTGTGCCTTTAGATGCACAGTGGGTTGAATGGCGGCGCGAGCAACTGACCCATTTGGTACGCCGAATTTATTTAGAAGCCAAAATTCGTAAACCCAAACTCTGGGTCAGCGCTGCCACGATTACTT
>JANNEE010000509.1:0-15241 GCA_031388325.1 Deinococcales bacterium | reverse complement strand
CGGTGTCGGCATGGATGTGGTGCGGCAAAACATTCGTGCTTTAAGCGGAACAGTCAGTGTGCAGAGCCAACTCGGGGTTGGAAGTCATTTTGTGATGCGTCTACCAGCCCAACTTGCTACGGTGCGGGTCTTGTTGGTGCGGGTTGGACACGATAGCTTTGCTGTGCCAACTGCTAGTATTGAACGCACTGGACGGGTCAAAGTCGAGGGAATTCATCAACTCGAGGGACGCAGCGTGATTATTTTGGAGGGTCGTCCGATTCCACTGGTCGAACTCGGCAGTGTCATGGATGTGCCATTTGAGGCTGGCGAATCTTGGCAGCCATACTTTATTTTGCGCCGTGACGATGACCGTTTGGCGTGTACCGTGGATGCCATGGTTGGCGAACAAGAAGTGGTGGTTAAAAAACTATCGTACCCACTCGAGAAATTCGCACCACTCGAGGGCGCGGCTGTGTTGGGCAGTGGGCAATTGGTTTCAATTTTATCCAGCACCCACTTAATCGAACGCGGTTTACGGCGTGAAATTCGGGTTCGCCGCGACCTTAAAATTGCACCAACCATCGCGGCTCGAGTTCCACGAATTATGGTGGTGGATGACAGCATCACCAGCCGAACCTTGGAACGCAGCATTCTCGAGGCGGCGGGCTTTGAAACAATCACGGCAGTCCATGGCGCTCAAGCCCTTGAGTTTTTACGGCGAGGTGAACATGTTGACTTGGTTGTGTCCGACGTTGAAATGCCAGAACTCGATGGTTTTGGTTTAACATCCGAAATCCGTCGTGACCCGCGCCTAGCCCAAATACCTGTTATTCTGATTACCAGCTTAAACGCCCCTGAACACAAGGAGCGCGGCGCAATGGCAGGCGCAGATGCCTATATTGTCAAAGGAGAATTTGACCAAGGTGTACTTCTCGAGACGATTAACCGCTTGTTGTAGGAAAAGCGAAAGGCAAAGTAAAAACTCAATTCCTCAACCACATAGCCATTTAGCCTTCAAAGCTGTCTCCCACTATCCGAAAGTCCATATCTATTTCTCTCTTAAACAAGGTATCTTTTAACGCTTTATGCAGCCATCCAGCCCCCTAAAACGAATCCGAGTTCTTGTTGTAGACGACTCCAGTGTGCAACGCCGAATGCTGGTCAGTCTGCTTGAATTAGATGGTGGTTTTGAAGTGGTTGGTACTGCTAGCAACGGGGCAGAAGCTGTGCCGATGGCATTGCGCTTACAACCCGATGTGATCACCATGGATTTACGAATGCCAATCATGGATGGCTTAGCGGCTTCCGAAGCAATTATCGAACAAGCCCCAATTCCAATTTTAATGGTCACATCTAGTGTCTCCAAAGACGACCAACGCCTTGTTGCCAAAGCAATTGCGGCTGGGGTACTCGCCATTATTGCTAAACCCAATATCCACACCGATACCCATGAATTCCTGCGGATGGTACGGGGTATATCAAAAGTCAAAGTGATTCGCCGTAAACCACAACCTAAACCCGCCCCAAGTGCCTTATCGCGCACGGTGATTGCCGAACCGATTACGTTGCCTTTTGAACGGCGCAGCAGCAGTAGCACCGCCACACGCCTCAGCCCAGCCATTTTGCCATCCAGTGTAACTCGGGTTAATGTCATTGGGATTGCCTCGAGTACCGGCGGACCTCAAGCCCTCGAGCCATTACTAACCCGTTTACCCGCCGATTTTCCTGTGCCAATTATAATTGTGCAACACATTGTCGAAGGTTTTGCTGCCAGTTTAGTCGAATGGTTACGCCCACTTTGCGCCCTCCACATAGACCTTGCCCAAATTGGTAGCCCTGTCAAACCAGGGATTTGGATTGCTGGTGGTGGCTCACATCTTGTGGTACGCGAAGGGTTATTTCACTCGAGTATGGAAATGCCAGTCTCCGGACAGCGCCCTAGTGGAACAGTTTTGTTTCGCAGTTTGGTGCGTGAATACCGCAATAATGCAATCGGTGTGATTCTTTCTGGTATGGGTGACGATGGGGCGGCTGGACTTGAAATGATGCAAAAGGCGGGTGCAGCCATCCTCGCCCAAGACGAAGCCACAAGTGTGATTCACAGTATGCCCAGCAGTGCCATCCGCAAAGGTGTGGTACATCATGTCATGCCGCCGCTCGAGATTGCCAATACTTTAATAGATTTTGCCAGACGAGCCAGACCCGATTGGATACCGCCAACTTAAATCTATTCCAAAGTATAGTGATTGTAGCCAATCAGTGATGATACTCTTTTGAAGTTAGGGAGACATCATGAAAAAACAATGGTTACTCGGCGCAAGTGTTGCTGCCGTTATCGCGGGCTTAAGTGTTCAAAGTAGCGCTCAAGTTCAAAGACTTAAAATAATTGCACCAGCCGCCGTTGGTGGTGGTTGGGACCAGACGGCTCGAGCCATTAAAGCCGTGCTGGATTCGACTAAACTTGCTGATGAAGTCGAAGTGGTCAATATCCCTGGCAGTGGTGGCACAATTGGCTTAAATCAATTTGTCAGCTTAAAAGGCAACGAACACACCCTGATGGTCATGGGTTTGGTGATGGTTGGGGCAATTCAAACCAATAATTCTCAAGCAAATTTAGATATGGTGACTCCAATAGCCCGATTAACTGGCGAATACGAAGTGATTGTTGTTCCAAGCAGCAGCAAAATAGATAATCTTTCCGAATTTATCACCGCTTGGAAAGGCAATACCAGCAATTTTGTAATTGCCGGTGGTGGTGCGGGTGGGGTAGATCATATTGCAGTTGGCTTACTCGGACAAAGCTCTGGAATTGACTTAAATAAAATTAAGTATCAAGCATTTTCAGGTGGTGGCGAAGTGGTTACTGCCATGCAAGCCAACCAAGTCTCGGCAGGAGTTTCAGGATTATCGGAGTTTCTGCCCTTAATTGAAGCTGGCAAACTCCGTGCCATCGGAATCACGGCGGCTAAGCGCCTTACTGGTGTCAATATTTCTACTTTTAAGGAACAAGGGGTGCGTTTAGAACTTGCCAATTGGCGTGGTATTGTCGCTCCACCACGTATCAGTAGCGAGCGCCGCCGCGAACTGATCAATATGATGAATCGTTTAAGCGCTTCGGACTTGTGGCAGAGCATTCTTAAACAAAAAAATTGGCTTGACTTATACCAAAGTGGCAGCCGTTTTGATGTTTTCCTCAAACTCGAGGATGAAAAAATAACCAATACCCTACGAGGCATCGGGATAATCAAGTGATAGCTACCTCACCATGTCTTTTTCTCGAGTACCAAAATTGAACTGATGTTACAGTGACCTATTTTTTACCAGTCGAAAGTGTGAGTCATTCGACTGGTAAAATGCTTTTATCTTCTCGAGAACAGCTTTCTATAGCTCATTTCCTACTCGAGCCTTAGCCGTGCCGAATTAAATTGGCAAATTTAACGTGGGCTTCATGCGAAGCGCTTTCAGCAAGAACATGGGCATGGAGTGGCTTACCAATCAAGTACAGGTCGCCGAGTAAATCAAGGGCTTTATGGCGCACAGGTTCGTCTTTGCCACGCAGCAAAATGTTTGTGCCTTCGTCTTCAAAGACGACTGCATTTTCGCCATTAAAGCCCATGCCGCGCCCTTGGGTAAAAAGGCGGTCGAGTTGATACTGGAAGCCAAAAGTGCGGGCATCGAGTAAATTGTGCCAGTCGCCGCGTACCCCTGTCCAGCTTTGCATTCCGATGCGAGGGTGGGCAAAACCAATTTTCACAGTAATACGAAGTGGCTCATCGGTGCTGGCTGGCTCGAGACCGACGTACCCTTCGCGGACTTCGGCAACAGCTTCGCGGCTGGGACTGATGGGAGTCGGCATCGGGTCTGGGACAACATCGCGCAGCACATGATACCAACCCAAAGCACTGCCATCTAAAATCGGTATTTCTTCGCCTTGAACTTCGATGATAAAACCGGTCCAGTGATTAAGGATATAGAGGGCAGCCAGTAAATGTTCGACAGTGGAAACAGTCACACCACCGGCACTTATTTTGGTGGCAAGGTAAGTATCTAAAACATTTTCTGAGACAAGTGGAATTTCGGTATTCCCTACTCGCAAACGCACTGGTTGCAGTGGCGTGAGGTGGAAACGAACACGGCAGGTTGCGCCTGTATGAATACCCGGTCCGCTGATCCAAGCGCTTGTGCCGCGCCCCGACCAAGGAAGAAGATCGAACTGTTTGAGTCTTTCAAGATGTTGTTCGATGACCATGCCTGATTTCTTCCCCTTCCTCTAAAAGATAATAGCACCTAAAACCACATTACTGCATTGATGAGTTGTCACTTTGTTGGGTGACAGCCTTGGGCAAGGCTTGCTCGAGTTGCTTAAGGCGTTTTTCATAATCTTCTAATCTACGCACTTGCGCCTCTAACCGTAACTCATCCCTGATTGGCTGGGCTGGCGCACCACGCCAAACTTCACCGGCTGGAATGTCTTTAGATAAGGAACTGCGAGCCGTTAAAACCGCTCTTTTACCAATACGACAATGCCCAATCGTACCTGCTCCACCCCACAAAACCGCATCGTCTTCGATGATTACGCTGCCGGTCAAACCGACCATACCAATTAAAATGACATTTTCACCCAATTGGCAATTATGGGCAATGATGCAACTCGGTCCAATTTTCGTACCACGTCCAATACGGGTTGGCTCGAGTGTGCCTCTGTCAATCACGGTATTGACCCCAATTTCTACATCGTTGCCAATTTGTACCGCACCAATTTGTTCTTGGCGAATAAAACCATCTGTTATACGGTGGAAACCAAAACCATCTGCCCCAATCACCGCCCCACTTTGTACCAGCACCCCATTTCCAAGCTGACAATCATGGCGAATCGTCACCCGTTCATGCAGTAAGCAACCCTCACCCAGACTTGAACGTTCACCCAGACTGGAATATGCGCCGATAATGCTGCCTGCCCCAATGCTGGTGTTGGCTGCAATGACTGCAAAAGCCCCAATTTGCACATCTGCGGCAAGAATTGCACTTGGGTGAATTTTTGCACTTGGGTCAATACCCAGATTCTCGAGCGGCAACGCAAAAACCCGAAGCAACTCGAGCCAAGCCACTTCAACATCGGGTACACGAATCAAGGTTTTTGAGGTCTCGAGTGTTAAGCCTTCGGCAAGCACCAACACCTCGGCAGCACTGGACAGGGCTTTTTCCAAAGCGGTTTTTTCGCGCAGCACACAAACTAAATCATTTGCTCCAGCCACTAGCGGGTCAGCTAAACGCCCAATCGGAGCGTCTATGCCGTGCAATTCACCGCCCAGTAAGGTGGCGACTTCGGCTCGAGTTTTTGGTTGGCGACTGATATGAAATGGTTTTTGATGCACCCAGATACCCCTTTATTTCAAAACTGTTATATCAATATAACCCCAACCCATCACAGGAACGTCAAAACGTTCAATTCCAACAATCTGAGGCTCATCTGCTAAGGTTTCTACTACCAAATCCGAATCCTTAATTCGGCTTTTTAAGCGCTCCAATAACTCTTCAAGTGTCAGAATACCATCCCATGGGTCAAGATTCTCGAGTTCATTCGGTGGACGCGGTGTGCTTGCGCCACGCACCCGCAAACGGTACTTGCCTTCTTGGGCTGGGGCTTTATAAGTAATGCGTTTAACACTGACGGCACTGCGGTAGGCTTGCAAACGCACATTGATGATTGCTAGTTCTTCGGGTTTAACCACCTTTTTATCAATCTCGAGTTTAATCACCCGTAAACTCGAGTAGGCGCTTAGTTCGATGTCTAAACTTATTTTTTTGATACGGCTATCCCGATACGGATTTTCGGACACCAAGGCGGTCATCAGGGCGGCTCGAACGGCGGCGGCTCTTGCCACATCATCCCCAGTCACCACTTCGCGCAAGGTGACTGGCGCACGGTCTGCAAATTCAAGGGTAATCCCGAGCCGTGCCAAACCCGGACTCGAGCCTTCTAAGAGTTGTTCAATCCCACTCGAGACACTTGCCACAACCATATTGGCGAATAAATCCTCGACGGGAGCAAGTCCAATACTTAGATTTTTGGTGTTACTGCCGCGTTTCAAACTGATTTCCAGTGGTATAGCATTGCTCGCCCCCAGTGTTCCAGCAATGGCGGCAGGATGGTCGGTATTAAATACCCCAATGGGCTGACCAATGGCTGCCCCAAGTTTGTAAGGCACAACCGAAGACGGAATAATCGCACTGATATAAGCGGGCATGGCAATAAAACGCGCTCGAGCATCGGCAAAAACTGGATGCCCAAACGCCAAAATCTGATTTTTTTCGATGGTTGTGATTGTACCAATTGCCCCAAGGCTAATATCTCCTGTGGCAAGTTGCGCCGCGATAGCTGCGCCCGGCTCGAGCTTATACGGACGAGGTAGCCTAGAAGCCGCTACCGAACCCTGTTGTAACTCGAGCGCATAACCCTTTGCTCTTAATCCCTCGAGCAGTAAGCCTTGGGCTTTGGGGGTCAGTCCAAAACTCGAGAACGGCAAACTTAAGGGCGCAGTACAACCGACATCTGCTAAGCAAAACTGCTTTAATGGCAACGCCAAAGCCAGTGCGGTTGGTGGTAATTGCGCTCGGCGCATTGCCGAAATCGGAGTCACCAATGCCAAACGGTGGTCAGCATTCGGGAAACCCCCAGAAACCGCCCCGACCAAACGCCCACCAATGTACACAGGGCTTCCACTGAACCCCTGCCCAATCCCGCCGACGGTATCTAAGAACTTGCCAGACCCACGCACCAAAATTAAAGGAAACCCACGCGGGTCATCCACCAAATCCAGCACCTTGACCTCAAATCGTTCCAATACATTCCCAGCCCCAGCCGTCAGCGCGAAACCCTCGAGACCGGGTTTAACTTCGGCTAGAGGCAGGTCTTGGGCAAGGGCAGAGGGGGAAAAAGGCAAAAAGGCAAAAAGCAAGACTCGAGCCAAGGATTTTAAGTTCATGGCTCGAGACTCGCAAAAGTATGTGAGATACGCCCTAGGGCTTATGTGAGAAAAAAGAGGAGCGTTACCTTCCGTAGTAGTTTTCGCTCGAGTCGAGTGCATCACGCAGAATTGGAATCATGTCTAAGGCTTTACCTGTGCCAAGTGCCACGGCTTGAATCGCGTTTGGAGCAATGATGACGGGGATACCAGTGGCTTGACGCAGGCGTTCATCGAGGTTGCGGAGCATTGCGCCACCACCTGTTAGAATAATCCCTCGGTCTATAATGTCGGAAACAAGTTCGGGCGGGGTTGACTCGAGAACCTGTTTGACCAAATCCACAATTTTCTGTACGGGTTCTTGCAGTGCTTCGGCAATGTCGGCACTGGTCAGTTGTACAGTTTTTGGCAAACCGTTAATCAGGTCACGTCCGCGTACCTCGGCGGTTAAAATTGTGTCCTCGGCGGTTAGGGTAGCTGCACCAATTTTAACTTTTAGTTCTTCACTGCTGCGCTCACCAATCATCAGGTTTTCTTTGCGACGCACGTACTTAATAATGCTTTCGTCAAATTCGTTGCCAGCAATTTTGATGCTGCGCGAAACGACAATCCCACCAAGGCTAATCACCGCAATGTCGGTCGAGCCACCGCCAATGTCTACAATAATACTGCCCGTCGGTTCGGCAATTTGCACCCCCGCGCCAATTGCGGCTGCCATCGGTTCTTCGATTAAATAGACTTTTCGCGCCCGTTCACGCACGGCTGTGATAATGCCGCGCTTCTCGAGGTTGGTGACTCCACTTGGCACGCCAACCATAATTGTTGGGCGTAAAAACCGAGCGTAACCCGTGATGACTTTATCCAAGAACTTGGTCAGCATTCGTTTGGTCAGTTCAAAGTCGGCAATCACACCATCTTTAATCGGACGAACCGCCACGATATTGCCCGGTGTACGCCCAATCATCCGGTAGGCTTCTTCGCCCACCGCTTTGACTTCTTTAGAGTCCCTGACCATCGCAATCACCGACGGTTCTTGCAAGACAATACCTTTGCCACGAATGTAAATCAAGAAATTTGCCGTACCCAAATCAATTCCGATGTCCTCTACAAGTTTCACGCCATCTCCTAGCTACGCAGTCTGTCTGCGAAAATCCATAATTTATACTGCGCCAATAAAAAAGCGCGAGTCTCGAGGTGCGAGTATACATCTTTAGGTGTGCAGGGCATAAGAGAGGTAAACTACCCTAGTGACCCTAGGCTTTTTGTTGCGCCGAGTTTTAACTGCTCTCATGACGCTGCTGCTTGCCAGTGTGATGGTCTTTTTTGCGATGCTGCTTGTTCCCGGCGACCCCGTGCAACTCATCCTTGGCTTAAATTACGACCCGAACCAATACGCGGTGTTACAAAAACAATTGGGTTTGGATAAACCACCACTCGAGCGGTTCTTGGTCTGGCTGGCTGGAATCCCACAAGGTGACCTTGGTAAAAGCATCAGTTTAAGTAAAGAAGTGAGTACCTTAATCTGGGATAGGCTACCGATTACCCTGCCCTTGGTCGGACTCTCGAGCCTGCTGGCACTGGTTATTGCCCTACCCGCCGGAGTGTATGCGGCTCGGCACAGAGGCAGCCTTGCCGATGTGCTGGTTGTGACCCTGACCCAAATTGGACTGGCGATTCCGAGTTTCTGGCTTGGGATTATGTTTGTGCTGCTTTTTGCCGTCACCCTTGGTTGGCTACCCGCCAATGGCTGGACAAACTGGTCAGACGACCCGCTCAAAGCCGCCCGTAGCCTCGTCATGCCTGTGCTGACCTTGGCGCTTGGACAAGCGGCTGGACTGGTACGGATGGTGCGTTCTAGTGTCCTCGAGACGCAAAGCCAAGACTTTGTTCGCACTGCCCGTTCCAAGGGTTTACTCGAGGGTGTGGTGATTCGTAAGCATATTTTACGCAACGCAGCCATCAACATCATTACGCTGCTTGGGATTCAATTTGGGCAATTGCTGGCTGGCGGAATTGTGGTCGAAAGTGTGTTTAACATCCCCGGACTGGGCTTACTTGGCTTAGGCGCAGTTCGCTTTGGCGATTATCCTTTGGTGCAGGGCGTGGTTTTTGTGATTGCGGCGATGATTGTTTTTATTAACTTAATTGTTGACTTAATGTACGGCGCACTTGACCCTAGAATTCGTTACGACTGATTCTGGGCTTCAGCCACCCACAATGGCACAAGCCCAGACACCAAAATTCGTTTCTCGAGTTGCAAATCAAAAGTAAGAAATTGCAAATCACTGGATAGTGAATGGAGGGTAAGAGCCGTTGCGACATGAACAGCATCGCAACCTTTGAGTAAATGTGTATCGGCTAATGCACCCGCTAACAACGCCAAAGGATGACTGACCTGTAAAGACTGAACCATTGTCCAGTCGCGTTCAAAATCATGGCTTGCTTGATTAAATTCTTTTTGGGTAATGCGTTTATTGTGCCGCAAAGCCCGAAAAGCCGCCCGAACTTCGGCATAAGTAATCACACTCGAGGCGGTTGTTTGCGCCTGTGCAATAGCTTCTTTTGTCAGCACTGCATGGCTAGGATTGTCATTGGCGTACAAAGATACAAAAGCATTGCTGTCAATGTAGAGTTTCACCGCCGTCCATCCCGAATAATTTCAACGATACTTGAGCCAGTACCACGAATCCGCACCGACCCAATCGAGCCAATCGGTTTACCAGTAATACTTGTTTTTTTAACAGACTTAGCTGCATTTGCCACCAACAAAGCAAAATCGGGTTCTTTGGTCGTCTCTAAAAATGCTTCATTTGGGGTTGTTTCAAGTAAATCGTTAATTGTGACGGGTTGACCAATAATTTTCTCGAGGGCAGTAATAACTTGTCCTACAGTAGCCAAGTCAATTCGCTGAGCCGGTTTTCTAGCAAGGTCGTAAATGGTATTGGGCGATAGGGTCGTTTCTTTAACAATTCGGTAAGGACTGACCGCATGTTGTACCAGAAATTTATTTAGATTCAAGCGGATATTCATAATTTACGAATATATCATACTCCGATAAGTTGCGTAGTATGCTTTAGGTTGTTTCTCAAAAAGCATTGCATCGGCTCGAGTCACCACTTAGAATGACTTCGGATATGAGTTCAACAACTTCTACAATTCATGACCCAGCGCCAAGACGCTTACCTACCGATATGCCTACCCTCAAACAAATCGCGGCTCGAGTGGCAGAATTTACTGGGGCAAAAAAAGTGATTGTCTTTGGCAGTGTGGCACGTGGCGACACCAACGAGAACAGCGACCTTGACTTACTTTTACTGCTCGAGGACGGCGCAGATTTATGGGATGCCGCCTTAAAAGCCCAAGATGCGTTCTGCCCAAGGTACTTTCCAATGGATTTTGTACCAATGACCTTATCGCAATTCAAAGAAAATAATACTCCACTTGCAATTGTGGTGGCTCGAGAAGGAAAGGTGTTATATGGCGAATCCGCGTGATTATCATTCTTGGGTCAGTTACGCCGAAATGGACTGGTTGGCAGCCCATAAATTACTCGAGGATTAACCCGCAATTGCAGCTTTCCATGCCCATGCCAGCGCCGAAAAATACCTTAAAGCGGTGATTGTTGCCACTGGAATCCAAGCAAAACTGATTCATGATTTAGTTGAACTCCTAAGTAGCATTAGTGCTTCGTTCACTGCCGAAACAATTGAAATGAAAGCTGCGAAAATTCTAAACATTGCCATGATGCCAAGTCGTTACCCAAATCCGCTCGATGCCCCAAGTGTAGATGAAGCCAAGGTTTTTCTTGAAGCGGCTCGAGTGCTGCGTGATTACGCAAGGCATGAACTTAACTTGGAAACCGAATGAACTCGAGGCAATAAAGTGTTGACTTCGTATACAATTGTTATCATGAAGATTTTGCGAGTAAAACCATGATTGCTCAATTTAGTTTACCCATTGCAACTAAGCAGCATTTAGGGCTACCAGAGCAGTCTTTACTCAATCAAATCACTTGTGGCGATAGTGCCGTACTTCTAAAAAGTGTTATGAGTAACAGTATTGATTTGGTCATTACCTCACCTCCTTATTTTCAGCAACGAGATTATGGCAGTGGCGGTATTGGCAACGAAAAGAGCTCAGAAGATTATATTGCTTCCCTACTCGAGATTTTTAAGGAATGCGTGCGTGTCCTTAAGCCCACAGGTAGTATTATTTTTAACTTAGGCGACAAATATGAAGATGGAAGCCTGATGATGCTCCCATACCGTTTTGCCATTGCAGCCACCAACCAAGCAAAGGTTAGTTTAGTCAATCAAATTACCTGGCTAAAAACCAATCCAACACCACGGCAATTTAAGCGCCGTTTGGTCAGTAGTACCGAACCATTTTTTCACTTTGTGAAATCAAACGCTTATCAGTATTTTATAGATGATTATCTAGCACCACTGGAAATGACCAAGCCAACCAGTGCTGGAGGGAATGTTGGACAAAAATACTTTGGCTTAATTGAGCAATCCAATTTGACAGATGCACAAAAAACAATGGCGCGTTATGCGCTCGAGCAGATTATTGAAGAGGTTAAACAAGGTGAACTTCAGGGTTTTCGGATGAAAATCCGAGGAATACACTCCGAGCCTTTTGGCGGGCAAGAAGGTGGACGAAAAATTCAACTCGATAAAAATGGGTTTACCTTAATTCGTGTTTATGGCAACCCGCTTAAAAAAGATGCGCTAATTTCGCCAGTTGAATCGATTAAGAATTGTCCACATCCTGCTATTTATCCTGTTAAAATCATTGCTGAGTTGATTAAATTACTGACTCGAGAAGGGGATATTGTGCTTGACCCGTTTCTTGGGTCGGGTTCAACTGCCGTGGCAGCGGTGCAGAATAAACGCCAGTACGTTGGTTTTGAAATTAGTCAAGAATACTGTGATTTTGCCAGACAGCGTTTAGAAAATTTATCAACATCAAAACCCATCGCTAAGCAACAACTTGCTTTTTGGGAGAATTATGCCAGCCCATCCAAATGAAATTCTTGAAACAGCTTTGCAGACTGCTCGAGAAAATCCCAAGATTCAATTGCCAAATGATTGTCTGCAAAATCTTAAAATCATCGTGCAGAATGCAGATAAACAAAAAGCTGTCCTTGGTGCAACCCTGACTTCATCGGCTTATAAAATTTTTAATCCGAATCAAGATATTCGTTTACACCAAGAAGGCATGGTGGGTGGTTATTCAGCCAGAACCTTCGACACCAAGTTTATGACCCCTTTTGTAAGAAAATACTTCCCACATTTTGCAATGGCAGAAAGTGCTTGGCTTACACGTTCGCTCGAGCAGCCTCATCCTTTTACACTGGATTTCCCTGGTAAAATCCGTAACCCATTATTAAAAACAGCTTTTTTGCAAGTCATGGATTTTCTCGAGCAGTATCCAAATCAAGCTGTCAATATGCTATCTGGTTTGTTTGTATTGCTATTTGAAATCACAAAAGATGATGATTTGTTATTTGAGGTTTTAGAAACAAGCGAAGTCAGTATTACCAAAATAATAGAAGCCATTACTCAACACATCAGATATTCTTACCCACAAGGAACTGTTGGTACAGCACGACTCCCAGTGCTTGCTATGTATGCTATTTATCGCCTATTACTACCAGACTTAAAGCGTTATGAAGGTAAAATACTCGCACCGCTCGAGTCCCATACCAGCCCAGATTCGCGTTCTAAAGCCTTGGGGGATATTGATATTGAGAATATCAATCAAAGTTCTTTTGAGGCTGTTGAAATTAAGCATAATAAACCCATTAGTGCCGAAATGATTGATCTTGCTTATCAAAAAATTAAAACAAGTCAGACAGACCGTTACTATATTCTGACGACCAATGAACCAAACGTGGCTGACCAAACTTTAGTCACTCGAACAATCGAAAAATACAAACAACGTCACGCTTGCCAGTTTATTGTGAACGGCGTGATACCGTCCTTAAAGTATTATTTAAGGCTGATTAGTCAACCACAAGAATTTTTAGCTGAGTACACGCATTTACTCGAAACAGAGTTTAAGCGCAGCAGTGGCATTAAGAAACAGCATTTGCAAGTTTGGCAGCAGATTTGTCAAACTGTTTTGAATCAGGATACCCCATGAATCAAATTGCTTCTACAACCCCAGAACTTGAGCCTAAGCGCACCGCTCGTCTCGAGTTCAATTTACTTTTTGGTTTTGCTACCCTTGGACTACTACTTTTTGCGGCGCTGCTCGGTTTAATTTGGACTCCGCACAATCCAACCTTTCAGAATTTCGCGGTACAACTCCAAAACCCCAGCCTAACTTACCCACTTGGCACAGATAATTTTGGACGCGATACCTTATCCAGACTGCTGCGTGGCTCGAGTACCAGTGTGCTGGTGGGCTTAATTAGCGTTGGCATCGGCTCGAGCTTAGGCTTGTTGCTTGGTATGATTTCAGGCTGGCTTGGCGGCTTAGTAGATGACATCATCATGCGAGTCCTAGATGCACTTTCGGCATTCCCAACGATTTTACTGGCGCTTTTAATCGCTGTTATTCTCCGCCCGAACATTTGGAGTGCCATGCTTGCCGTGGGAATCTCGAGTATCCCAACCTTTGCACGACTGACTCGAGCCGGTGTAATCGCCACCAAAAACCTTGATTTTATTGACAGCGCCAGAGCTTTAGGCGCACGCGATGCCCGTTTGATGTTCAGGCATGTGCTGCCCAATATCGCTTCGGCACTGATTGTCCAAGCCACCTTTGCCTTTGGTATTGCCATTCTGGCAGAAGCAGCGCTTTCTTATTTGGGCTTAGGCACTCAACCACCTGCCCCAAGTTGGGGGGTAATGCTGCGCGATGCCCAAACTTTTATTTACCAAAGCGCTTGGGCGACTATTTTTCCTGGTGTAACAATTGCTTTTACCGTGCTGGGCTTGAATTTATTAGGTGATGGACTGCGTGACCGCCTTGACCCTCGGCGTTAATTCTGCACCTCGAGAATTGGCAGCATCAGACTCGAGAAATCCCCGATTTGTAATTCTAAGCCAATTTCTTGCCAAGCCATGCCCGAACGAACCACATCGCCAATTTGGTAAAGCCCATTTGGTTTAAGTCCAGCCAAGTGAATTGGTGGGAGTTTTACGGGGTCTGGTGCGTGGGTGCGAAATGCAAACAGCACCGCTTGACTTTGGTCTTGACTAACGTACATCAGACTCGACAAGAAACTTGTGAAGGCACTTCTCAGGCGGTACAACTGCCCATTTTGAATAATTTGCCGTACTGCTTTGTACTCGAGAATGAGCTTTTTGGCTTGTTCGCGTTCGGTACTATTCCAGTGGTGCAAATTTGCGCCAATGCCAAGTAAACCCGCCATTGAAACATGAAAGCGAAACTCGAGTGACAAGTGTTTAGCGCCCATATCCGTGACCCATGCCTCCATCGTGTTGGCTGGATAAACCTGCGAGTAGCCTTCTTGGATTTGTAAACGCATGGTCGGTTCGGTCATGTCTGAAATCCAAACTTGGTCGGCAAATTGTAAAATCCCAAGGTCGGCACGTCCGCCGCCACCAGAACAAGATTGCCAAACCACATCAGGATGCGCCCCTCTTAGCGTTCCCCAGACACGGTACAGCCCTTCCACATAGCGCACCCAAATGGCTCGAGGTTCGGCTTGGTTTTGCCATCCGGGTTCGGAGACATTGCGGTTCATGTCCCATTTGATAAAAGTAATCTTGTGTTTAGCAAGTAAATCGTCTATTAAAGTAATCAGATAATCTTGAACATCTTCTCGAGCCAAATTCAGAATCATTTGGTTGCGGGCTTCGGTGCGAGCGCGGGTCGGGAAATGAATCACCCAATCTGGATGAGCGCGGTACAATTCCGAATCTGCACTGACCATCTCTGGCTCGAGCCATAAGCCAAAATCCATGCCGAGTGCGTTGACTTTTTCAATCAATGGATTTAAGCCATTGGGGAATTTGGTCTCGTCTGCCCACCAATCGCCCAATGCCGCGTTATCTAAGTTGCGCCGGTGGAACCAGCCATCATCTAAAACAAACAGTTCCACACCCATGGCGGCGGCAATTTCGGCAAGGGCAACTTGGTCTGGCTGGTTGACATTAAAAGTTGTGGCTTCCCAAGAATTGTATAAAACCTTGCGAAGCTGATGTTTATGCGGCAAAACCATTTCGCGTACATAACGGTGTAAAACCCGACTAGCCGCCCCAAAACCTGCTCTCGAGTAACCACCTAAACTACTGGGCGTAATGTAGGACTGCCCAGCT
>JANNEE010000502.1:0-6295 GCA_031388325.1 Deinococcales bacterium | reverse complement strand
GTCTCGAGTTTAGGTATTTGGGCGTTTACCGAAGCCAGATGGAATGTGATTCCAGCCAATTTCCGAATTTTAATGACCGGTTCGATCCCCACCGAGCAACTCTGGCGCACATGGACAGCCTTGATTGTGGTCTGTTTGGCTTCTGGGTTGCACTGGGGTTCGTTGTCTCGAGGACATCAATTACCAATCCGGACTTATGTTTTTGGCGCAGCAATTGCGCTTTTTGCAGCCATTACCCAAGTCGGACACGCAAGCGGCATTCTTGTGCCTGTGGCGGTGCTGGCGGTTTTTGCAGGCTATTTTGTTGGGCAAATTGCCATTCCAAGCCGCATTATGAACATTGCTTGGGTGGTTATTTTCTTTGCAACCGTGCTGCTTTTTACCATCGATTTTGGTACTGGCGCAGTCCAAACCAAAGAATGGGGCGGATTACTCTTAACCCTGATGCTCAGTATCGTTGGCATTGTGGCTAGTTTTCCACTGGGTGTTGCCCTTGCTATCGGACGCACCAGCAACTACCCAATCATCAGTGCCATCTGCACCGTGTTCATCGAAGTGGTACGCGGAACACCACTGGTGGTTGTGTTCTTCATTGCCCAATTATTCGTGCCGCTCTTACTGGGTGGAGCAAACATAGACCCCGTAGCTCGAGCCATGGTCGGCATTACTATTTTTAGTGCTGCTTACCTTGCCGAGAATGTCCGTGGCGGACTGCAAAGCGTCCCGCAAGGACAAATCGAAGCGGCTCGAGCCGTGGGGCTAACTGGCACGCAAACATTACTCCTGATTGTTCTGCCACAAGCCCTAAAAGCCGTCCTACCCGCTTTAGTCGGGCAATTTATCGGCTTATTCAAAGATACCAGCCTTGTCTATATTATCGGCTTAAAAGAATTGGCGGGAATCTCGGATAGCATCCGCAGCAACCCAGATTTTATCGGTACAGCCAAAGAACTGTACTTCACCATCAGCATTATTTACTTTATCTTCAGTTACGCCATGAGCAGTGGCGCACGCAGTCTCGAGAAACAACTGAACACAAATAGATGAAAGGCAAAAGGCAAAAGGCGAAAGTTAAAACCACACCTATCCTTTGCCTTTTGCCTCAAAAAGGAGACCCATGAGCAACCCAATAAAAGACCTTTCTAACGCTCCTGTTGTGATTGAAGCCAGCAAAGTCAATAAGTATTACGGACAATTCCAGGCGCTTAAAGACGTGAATCTCGAGGTTAAACGCGGTGAAGTGGTGGTGGTGATTGGACCTTCTGGCAGTGGTAAAAGCACTTTTATACGCTGTATTAACCGACTCGAGGAACATCAGACCGGTAAAATTATGGTTCAAGGAATTGAACTTTCTAACGATGTGCGCAACATAGATGCGATTCGGCGCGATGTCGGGATGGTCTTTCAGAGCTTTAATTTATTCCCGCATTTAAGTGTGCTGCAAAACATTATTCTTGCGCCGATGCGGGTTAAGAAAATGGAAAAAAGCGAAGCTGAAAGCATTGGACGCGCCCTGCTCGAGCGGGTTGGGATTCCAGAACAAGCCGATAAATTCCCTGGGCAGTTAAGCGGTGGACAACAACAACGCGTGGCGATTGCTCGAGCGCTGGCGATGCAGCCCAAAATTATGTTGTTTGACGAACCGACTTCGGCGCTTGACCCCGAAATGATTAAAGAAGTGCTGGATGTGATGAAAGAACTTGCTCGTAGCGGTATGACGATGATGTGTGTAACCCACGAAATGGGATTTGCTCGAGAAGTTGCCGACCGCATTGTGTTCTTTGATAAAGGGCAAGTGGTAGAAGAAAGCACCCCAGATGATTTTTACCACAACCCAAAAACAGACCGTGCTAAGTTATTCTTAAGTCAGATTCTCGGGCATTAAGGCAGGATTTCTGTATTGACAACTGTTTTTACTTTGGCACTCATGGTTAAGGTTAGGATTTGCTTATCCAAAGTCATTTTCTGAATTTGCGTCAGGGTTTGGTTGGTAATTTGCCGATTGCTTTTGATTCGACCATCGGCAAAATATAAGACTTCACCTTCGGAATTCGCGGCATTGGCAATTTGCTCGAGATTCATGGCTTAGGTGTTTTGGTTTGCATACTCGAGCAAACTGGACATTCACGGCTCAAGTCGGATACACTCTGCACTTGGAAAGGGGCGCGGTCGCGCATGAACCTCGAGCAATCGGGGGAAGTGTGAGGAAAGTCCGGGCATCGCAGGGCAAGATGCCAGCTAACGGCTGGGCAGCCAATGAACCACAAGACAATGACACGATTGTTTTGCAGGCGTGAAGCTGACGGAAAGTGCAACAGAAAATAAACCGCCTGTCACTCGCAAGGGTTCAAGGTAAGGTTGAAACGGTGGTGTAAGAGACCACCAGCGCGGTTTGAGAAAATCGCGGCTCGGCAAACCCCATCTGATGCAAGGCTCGAATGCAGCCAAGAGGAAACTCGAGACATGACCCGTGTCTTATGAGTTGCGAAGACAGCCGCTAGAGGTGCGTGGCGACACGTACTCGAGACAGATGACCGTGACGTGCGTGAAAGCGCATAGGACAGAACCCGGCTTATACCCTTTCCAAACCAATTTGTACTCTCGTTTTTGACCAGTCCTTGGCATTTGGACTCGAGTTAATTTTTCTGTCTTGTCTAAAAGTCCAGTAAATGGTTAAATTCGCTATAACCAATTTATTGCACGTTCAATAGTGCAAACATTGTCGGGCAAGTTGCTCGAGAATTTTGGTCTTTTTAGTATTTTGGAGGAGGCATGAAGCAATACCGTTTTATTTTTGGGTTACTCGGCGTGGGTTTTTTAGCGGGGTGTAATCCGTATGGACTTCCACAAGTTGGAATCATCAATCCTGGTACGGCAACCGGTTCAACCCTAAGTGTCAGTGTGACAGCTTTAGGTCCAAATGGAGTGAAGGATGTTGAGCTACTCTTAAATGGAAGTTCAATCGGAAAAAAATCGGAAGCACCATATATTTTTACGACAATGCTAACTCGAGCAAACAATGGTTCTAATACCCTAACTGCTATTGCTCGCAGTCCAAGCCTAGGTGTTGCTTACGCAGCCCCAGAAACATTCACCGTCAACATTGCTCCAAAAATCAGTCTGACTTCAAGCAGCCCAAGCATTACCAACGTTACACCAATCACCTTGACGGCAGCCCCAGAAGACGCAAGCGCTGGACTCGCCAAAGTCGAATTTTACCAAGGCGCGAACCTCATTGGTACAGACTCGAGCGCCCCATTTACCCAAAGTGTGTCTTTTGCCCAAGCGGCACAAAATGGCTTGTACAATTACAGCGCCAAATCATTTGACGCGACTGGCAACACGGCTACCTCGAGTCTCCTGCCGATTACTGTGGCTATCGCCGATACCACTATGCCTACTGTGGCTTTAACGGCGGTTGGTGGCGTAACTGGTGTGGCTTTGGCTGCCACAGTGACCGACGACGTTGGTGTGACCAAAGTTGAGTTTTACAATGGCACAATCTTACTAGCCACAGACACAACCGCACCCTACAGTTTTGATTTGAGTTTAATGGCGGCTGGCAATCTTTTCCCCAGCTATACCGCCAAAGCCTATGATGCCGCAAATAACAACACCACTTCTAATTTAATCGAAGAAGTCTGGGAAAGCACGGCTGCCCGCAACAACACCAGCGCCACGGCTGTCTTGCTAGATGCCATGCCGATTCGCACCCAAGCAGGTGCAACCGTCAGTGCCACGCTTGATTCTATGGCTTTTGGTTCAACCGACCCAGATGTGGATTACTATGCTGTCAATCTGACCTTTGCCCAAGTCTTAAAAGTGCGTACTTACTCGAGTACAGGCACAGATACAGTGGTGCGAATTTTTAATGCGGCTGGTGTACAAGTTGCTTTTAACGATGCTGCCGGAGACTACAACAATACCGATTCGGCAGTGAATTGGCGAGTCAATGACAGTGGTCTGCATTATATCGCGGTTAGTTCTTACACCAATGGTGTGACTCCGGCTGCCCAAGGTCTAGGCAAACAATACCGCGTGACGGTACAGGTGGGTGATTAAAATGCGTAAAACCTTTTCTCTTTTAGCGGTGCTTAGTGCTGGTGTTTTGGTGGGTTGTAATTTGTACAGCACCCCCCAAGCGATTAAACAAACCACAACAGGTCTCGAGGTCGCAGCCGAACAAAGCGCCACCCGTTGGTTTATTGGGGTCGAAGGGCAGGTTGCCGTGCAGGGTTTAAGTCTGCAAAGTGTACAAGCCCAACAAGCCAAAGTCTTAAGTGCCATGCGGGCTTCTGGAATTAAGTTCCAAGTTCAGAATCAATTCTCGAGGCTCTGGTCAGGTTATGTGGTCAAGGCTTCGGCTGCCGAAGCACAACAATTACGTTTTGTGGCTGGGGTAACTTCGGTTGATCCTGTCTTAAGCATCCCAATGCCAGAAGTTAAAACAGGCGATACCCCGGATTTAGTCACCAGCACTGGTCAGATTCAAGCACCTTTGGCTCGTAATGTGTATAGCGTCAATGGTACGGGGATTAAACTTGGCATTATAGATACAGGCATTGATTTGCAACACACGGCTTTTGCGGGTCGGATTGCGGGTGGCACGGACTTTGTGGGCGATGCTTACAATGCCAACACTGTTGGTAGCGTTCCCGTACCAGACAACGACCCTGATGACTGCGGCGGACACGGTTCGCACGTGGCTGGAATTGCGGGTGCAAACGACACCGTTACACCCTTCCAAGGGGTTGCTCCGAATGTGTCTTTGTATGCCTATAAGGTCTTTGGTTGCAATGGTTCGACGGCTTCTGATATTCCAATTGCGGCAATGGAACGCGCCGTAGCCGACGGCGTAGACATTGTAAATCTAAGTCTGGGCAGCAATTTTGGTACAAGCTCAGGACCAAGTGCGATTGCCGTGGATCGTTTATCCTTAGCGGGTATTACCGTGGTGATGTCGGCGGGTAACTCGGGTGCGGTTGGTTTATACGCTCACGGTTCGCCGGGTTCCGCGGAATCGGCAATTTCTGTGGCAAACGTCGAGAATGTTGGGGTTTTCCAAAGTTCTTTTAGCATCTCGAGAACAGGCTTTACCACCACAGCATTTGGTTATGGTGGAATGGCAGCCAGTCCAATTGTGCCACTGACAGGCGCATTTCCAATTGCGCGTTTGGGTAATCCAGTCACACCAGAAGCCCAAGCCTGCACTACACCGGGTCCTGGCGTAACCCCCCGACCAATTGCGGCGGGTTCTTTGGCTGGTAAAATTGTGCTGATTCAACGTGGTGTTTGTTCTTTTTACGAAAAAGTTAAAAATGCTGAAGTTGGCGGTGCAGTCGGCGTTGTGATTTACAACAATCAAGCTGGGTTTATCAGTTCAACAGTTGCCCCTCCGACTGGTTTACCAGCCACTACCATTCCTTCTGTGACGATGCTACAAGCCGATGGTATTGCCTTGGATGGTGTGATTAACAATGCCAATCCAACCACTTTAACTTGGACAGCCTTAAAGACCACAGTGGCTAATCCAGCCGGTGGTTTTATAGACACCAGCAGTTCTTATGGTCCGATGGACGACCTCAACCTTAAACCAGATGTCTCCGCACCCGGCGGAAGCATCTACTCGACCTACCCACTCGAGCTTGGTGGTTACGCCACCCTGAGCGGTACAAGCATGGCTTCACCGCATGTGGCTGGGGCAGTGGCACTGTTGATGCAGGCTCGTCCAGAACTCAGGGGCAACCCTCGAGCCATCCGTGCCATTTTACAAAACACCTCTGTGCCGTTTAACTCACGGGCTGTGGCGGGTTTAGAACATGTTCAACGCCAAGGTTCGGGCTTAATTCAAATCCTGAATGCTTTATCTGCCAAACAAAGCGTTAGCCCTTCACGTTTGCCGCTTGGCGAAATCGAAACGGGCAGCAAGACCGTGACCTTAACGGTTAAAAATAGCAGCAGCAGCCCCATTACTTATGCCATTACCCATGCGGGGGCTTCGAGCATTGTCAGTGATGCCTTGCCTAGCGGTCCAGCCCCAGCTGTAATTACTGTACCAGCCAATGCTGCTGTTCCAACCGCCGTTCTGAGTACCTCGAGTCTGGTGGTTGCCGCAAACACCAGTGCTACTTTTGATGTGACCATCACCGCCCCAGCCACCTTGCCTTTGCATGGTTACTTTGGTGGCTATGTGGTCTTGACCCCCAATGTTGGTTTGCCGCTTCGTGTGCCGTACTCCGGTTACAAAGGCGATTACCAATTTGTCAAAGCCATTCCGATTTGTGCCAGACAATTT
>JANNEE010000497.1:0-8187 GCA_031388325.1 Deinococcales bacterium | reverse complement strand
TGTGGCATTAGGGGTGGTGCTTGAAAACGCCGTACATCTCGAGGCTCGAGGGCGACGCATTGGTTGGCTTGAAATTCGTGGTGGCACAGCCCTCGAACCCGATTTCTTGGCGCTCAGTGGCATTGCCCTAGAAGCGGCGCGGTTATCTCGAGATGCAGTGCGGCGTGAAAAAGAAACCAAGGCGCTGTCTGAGCTTTCTAAGCGGGTCTCAAACACCTTAGAACTCGAGCAGATTCTACTCGAAAGTTTAAGCCAAACCGTGGATGCACTTGGTTTAGAACGAGGTTTACTGGGGTTGTTCTCGAGTGCTTCTGAAGATGGTGCGGAGGCTCGAGGCTATTTCAAGTACCAGTTTCCTCAACTTGAATCAGACGAGGTACTGGCGATTTCTGCCGAGAGTTTTGCAAGGTTGCACCGTGGGCAACCGATTGTGCTAAACGATGTCAAGTCTAGTTCGAGAAGTTTTTCCAGTACGCCGCGTAAATTTGGGGCAGAAGCCTTTTTGATGCTGCCAATCGTCTCGAGGGGCGAAACGCTTGGGGTGCTGTATGCCGACACCACCAAAAGTGGTTTAGAGATTACCGAGCGCACGGTTTCGCTTGGGCAAGCGATGCTTGAAATTATGGCGCTGGCGGTGGAAAATTCGCGCTCTTATTCGCTCGAGAGTGCCAAACGCGAAAATGCCGAAGGGTTACGGCTAGTCATGCAGCGCTTATCCGAAAGCCTGAGTATTTCTCAGACTTTAGAAGTCATTCTTGAAACAGCCGTCAAGTTACTGGGTGCAAATTCCTGTGCGGTCTTTGAAAAGGTGCGAAATGAACTCAAAGTTCGCGCCAGTTATGGGGTCGAAGATGATTCTTTACTCGGGCAGGGTTTGGACCTCCTGCTCGAGTCCACGCAACTAGGCGAGGTAATTACCGCTTCAGACTTTCTGGCTACCCCACTGATGGCTCGAGGTGAGGTTTACGGAGCGCTGGCGTTGTATTTTTCTGCAAGTCGAGTTTTTAGTTCTGATGAACAAGGCACATTATCGGCTTTTGCAGCTCAGGCTGGGGTGGCGCTGGGCAATGCACGGGCTTTTGCCGATGAAAACGCACTGCTCGAGATGGCTCGAGTCACCAGCAGCACCTTAGAATTGGATGAAGTGCTGGCTTTAGTCTGCCGTGAAGCCCTCGAGACACTGGATTTGGAACGCAGTTTTATTGGTTTTTTTGATTTGCTCGACATGCAAAACCAACGTGCTGAAATTGGTAAGTTGTACGCCCAAGGTTTTCAAGATGGCTTAGAAGGCTTTATTAAACCCTTTGTGATTGCCGATGAAGCCTTTGCCAAACTGATTTTAGACCTCGAGCCAATCGTGATTAACGAAGCCCAAGATGAATCGCTCGAAAGCGAGGGTCCGACCCTGCTGGGCGCTCAAGCCTTTGTGGTTGCGCCGATTCAAGTCCAAGGGCAGGTTTTGGGAATTTTATATGCCGACAGCACCCGAACTTCCGAAATTACCGCTCGTGAATCTCGTTTAGCTGCCGCGATTGCCCAACAAGCGGCACTGGCAATTCAAAATGCCCGCCTGTATGAACGGATTCAAGCCCAACAACAACAATACAGTTTGCTGGCAGAAGCCGCCACAGACCTGATTGTGTCCACCGACCTTGAAGGTATCGTGACTTATGCCAATAATGCCGCGCTCGAGGTTTTGGGTTATGCACCAAACGAACTCTTGGAACGTCATTTTGAAGATTTACTCGAGCCAAATAGCATAAACGAGGCTCGAGCCGCTTGGCGCACCATGCAGGAACAAATTTCCAGTACCTTCACCGCCGAAGTCAAACGGGCTGATGGCACTTTGGCAATGCTTGAAATAAAGTTATCGGCGCTACACCGCAACGGCGAATTACAAGGCGGCTTGGTGATTGCCCGTGATTTATCGGAACAACAAAAACTAGCCCTCGAGATTACCCAGCGCGGTCAAGCCCAAGCCAGAGCTTCGGAATTGCGCTCGTTCTTAAGTCTGTTCACCCAAGCTGGCGAAGAAGAACGCCGCCGAATTGCACGAGAATTACACGACGACACCGCCCAGACCTTGGTGGCAATCACCCGTCGGCTTGACCGTTTAGAAACCGCCCTCGAAACCATGCCAACCGCCCAAGCCAAAGACCGAGTGCGCGATATTCGTTCCGATGTGGATGCCGCCATTGCCAGTGTGCGGCGATTTAGTCGTAATTTACGCCCGAGTGCCTTGGATGACCTTGGGCTTATCCCAGCCCTTGAATGGCTCTGCGAACAATCCAGCACCGATGCCAGACTCGAAGTGCAAGGCATTGAGCGCCGCTTAGAAACTGCCCTAGAACTGACCATTTACCGTGTGGTGCAAGAGGCATTGACCAACATAGACAAACACGCCCAAGCCAATCATTGCGCTGTGCGTCTAAAATTTCTCGAGACTAGCCTAGAAGTATTGGTTCAAGATAACGGACGCGGTTTTGCGACGCAGAACGGTAATTTGTTACTCGAGGGGCATCTTGGTTTAGCGGGAATGCGTGAACGAGTTGCGCTGGCAGGTGGTGAAATGAAGGTCAGTAGCGAGGAAAACCTCGGCTCGAGTCTCGAGTTTAACTTTCCAACGGCGTAATTGTGAGCTAACACCAGTTGATTTTGTTCTGTATAGCGCAGGATGTGGTCATGCAAAGTACAATTCCCAAAGTTTCTGAGCAAAAACCACTCTCGAGCAGTACCGTATTATGGGGTGGAATCGCTTTTAGTTTCCTGTTCACGGCTTTAATCTGGTTTCTCGGAGACCGCTTAAACAGCATTCGACTCGCGCCAGATACGGGTGTGGCTCATTATTACTGGAAACTGCCCGAACCGACTTTTTGGACTCGGGCTTCGGTTTGGGTGCTGTATGTGCTGCATCAAGTCGCCATTTGGTGGACAATTTGGTACGCCCAAACCAAGGTTGGCAAGTACACCAACGGGCTGCACAAAATAAATATTATCGCGCTGGGCTTAAACGCACTTTTTATTACCCTGCATTTGGTGCAAACCCATCTGTTTTACGATGGTCTTGCCCAGGATGTCAGTATTTTCTCGAGCCAAGGCAGTGTAATTGTGTTACTGGTGATGGTTCTGATTATGGAAAACAAACGCCGAGGGATGTTCTTTGGTAAACCTGCGCCATTAAGCACCGAAGTGGTTAATTTTATTAAAAAATACCATGGGTATTTCTTTGCTTGGGCAACCATTTACACTTTTTGGTATCACCCAATGGTCAGCACCCCTGGGCATTTGATTGGTTTTATCTACACCTTTTTGTTAATTCTGCAAGGCAGTCTGTTTTACACCCGCTCACACGTTAATCGTTGGTGGACATTCTCACTCGAGTTCAGTGTTTTACTGCACGGCACATTGGTGGCAGTTGGACAGGGCAACAATATCTGGCCAATGTTTGCCTTTGGTTTCGCGGGAATTCTGGTGGTGACGCAATTGTACGGACTCAAAATTCCACAGTGGTCTCGTTTTACAATCCTAGGAATTTACTGTGCTGTGGCTTTATATGTTTACTCAGGTCGAGGTTGGGGCAAACTGAACGAAATTATTCGGATTCCAGCCATTGATTACATACTGGTCTTTGCCCTAACTGGATTGGTCTGGCTTGGGCTTTGGGTTGCTAAGAAAATCAATCCAAAACTGAACTTCACCTCAAGTAAATCTGAAGTTGTATCGTAATCTCACCAATCGCTGAGTGCAGTTTTTAATTTCGCCAAGCCCTGCCGAATACGGGTTTTGATTGTGCCAAGCGGTAACTCGGTGCGGCTGGCTAATTGTGCATGGCTTAATCCTTCAAAATACGCCAATTCAATGCACATTTGTTCTTGTGGCTCGAGTTTTGCAAGGGCGTTTTGAATCATGTTCTGCTCGAGTAAATCGGTCTGGGTTGTTTGCGGGATTCGTTCGAGTTCTTCTTCAAATATCGGTAAGCTGGCTCGAGAATTGCGTTTACGCAGGGCATCTATAGCGCTGTGATGGGCAATGGTTAAAATCCAAGTGCTGACTTTACCTTTGTGGGGGGCGTACTCGAGGGCTTTATCCCATATTTTGACAAAGACATCTTGGGTCACTTCTTCGGCATCAGTTGTGGTTCTTAAGATTCGTTTAGCAAGGCTATAGACACTGCGGTTGTAGCGCTGGTATAACTCGAGAAAACTACCCTCATTAGCAGCCGCAATTCCGTACAATAAGAATTCATCAGTGGTAGGTTGATTTTTCAAATCAGCGAGCATCACTAGGAATACGTTACAAGGTGTCTATTTGGATGTCTTCATCTAATCATGGTAGCTTGTGCGTATATCAAAGTATGGAAACTCCTCCCGACACCGATACACTAATTCAGTTTGCACTTGGTACACTTGAACCCAATGAAGCCGAAAACGTCGCAGCAGCCGTGGCACAATCGCAAGAATTGGCTTTAGAACTGGCAAAATGGCAGGGTATTTTGGCTGCTGTCGGGCAATCGGTCGAGCAAACTTCGCCTTCGCCGATGCTCGAAGCAAAAATTTTAGCCCAGATTCGTCTTAAAAATCGTGCTGCACCACGCCGATTTTCACAACGGCGTTCAAGTTCTAGAGCCTTTGGATCATTTTTTGCCCGAGCCTTTCCAATTGCAGCACTGGCTTTTGGATTGTTTTTTGCTTGGCGCAGCAGCCAACTCGAGGGTCAAATTGTATCGCTGCAACAACAAGCCAAGGCTCGAGTCAGCGTTTTGTCCAAAAGTAAACTGGTCAAATTAGCCTCGAGTGGGAACGTCCCTATCGGACAGGCTTATTTAACCCCAGATGGCAAATTGGTGATTGCTTTGAAGTTACCCGAACCTGTGACTGGCAAAACCTATCAGGCTTGGTTTATCACCAAAGGGGGGCAAAAACCTCAGCCACTCGAGACGCTACAAAGCAACCTCGATACCCAAGTGCCAAATAATGCGGCGGTGATTGCTATTTCACTCGAGCCAATCGGTGGGTCTACAACCCCAAGTGAAGTTCTAGGCGTTGGTGAGGTCAAGTTCTAGCCATTAGGGTTTTAGAAGTGATTTCTCGAGAACACCAAAAATTCTCCTGCTATCTTACAATAACTACTCGGTATTGTTAAATCAAGCTTTGAACTTTTCCCTGCGGCTTTTCGTACCTTATGCTTAGAGCGGAGGTTTTTTATGAAAAGTACGCAGTTTTTGTTGTTGCTGGTTGGTGTATTAACGGTTGCTTGTATGCCAAAAAACAGTTCAGAATTTATCGCCAACAACGATGATTTTGCCAATTTTAGCAAATGGACTTTTGTGGATAAAGTTAGTGGAACTTCTGACAACATCAAAGATGCACATTTAGCAGAAAATCCTAATGCTTCTCGGACAATTTATATTAAAAATAACGCTGACCGCACCGATAATGGCAAATTCCCAGTCGGTACGATTCTGGCTAAACAATACACCGATAAAAGTAACAAACCACTTGGGGCAGTTGGCATGGTCAAACGAGGTGGTGGCTTTAACAAAGAATTTGGTGGTTGGGAATGGTTTGTGCTGGACATAACATCAAGTAAAATTGCTCTGGATGACAAAGGCAATCCTACTCGGGGAGCAATAGCAATGTGCAACCAATGCCATGCTAAAACCGCCGAGAATGATTATGTGTTTACGCGCTAAAGGCTCAGGCTTCGGCTCGAGGCACGACCCCAATCTGGGCTTGACAATGAATCCTCAGTAACTCGAGCGGGGCAGAAAGGGCGTTGTGTTGCCCTTGCACATAATCAAACATCACTCGAGAAACCGAAAGCAAAGTGAGGGTGGTTAAGTAAGTTTCTTTTAAGACCCAAGTTTCTAAACCCTCGAGTTCTAAATTCGGGTCTTGCAGGTCGCGCATAAATTCTTTGGCAGTGGCTTTTTGGGTAAACACCAGACCATATTTTTCTTGTCCAGACTGAATCGTGATGCGTTCATCTGGCAAGATGCGATTAGAAATAATAAACCAAGTCTGTGATATTGGGTCTGGTTGCACCCGTTCAGGCTATCACGCGGTATGTCTGTTCCCGTCGGACGCGGTATGCTAATCGGCATGACCCAATTGGCTGAACAATTCTATAATCTAAAATTTGCTTCTGATGTCGCCGTCTCAAAAGACGGAAAATACGTGGCTTGCGTAGTTTCTGAAGTTTTCGAGGATAAAAAATCATACACTTCTGGAATTTATGTCTCGACCGATGATGCCGAGGTGCAACGTTTTACTTCGGGTAAACACAAAGACGGCTCGCCAAAATTCTCACCAGACAGCACACAAATGGTTTTTACTCGAGTGGTGGACGGCAAACCACAATTGTTTATGATTTCAATGACGGGCGGTGAGCCACGGCAATTAACTACCCTTAAATCTGGGGTCTCGAGTCCAAAATTTTCCAATGATGGCACTCGAGTGGCTTTTTTATCTCGTGGCGACTGGACAGATGAAGTTCTAGCCGACGGACAGCCAAAAGTCATCGAACAAGTACAGTACAAATCAAATGGTATTGGTGGGGTTGGCTTTGTAGCAACCGAACCCTTGGCGCTGCATATTCTGACCCTTGAAACCGAAAAATCCGAAGCGGTCTCGAGCCACTTAACCAATATAGACAGCTTTGATTGGATGCCCGATGGTTGGGGTTTGGTATTTGTGGCAGCCCGCAATGCCGAGGCTGGTGAAAACTGGCAATCCGAAGTCTTTATGCTGATTTTAGGCAAGAAAAAACCACGCCGCCTGACTGATTTTAAGGGCTATATTGGGCAAGTTGCGGTCTCTCCCAATGGTCTACGATTTGCGGTTCTCGCCGACCCAGACTTTGCCAACCAAACAGGTGATATTCATTTGTACAGCGCTAAACTCGAGCAGGGCGCTAAGCTCGAGCGGGTTGCCCCCAACCATGACCTGTGGATTGGTCAAACAGTCAATTCCGATTCACACATTGGCACATACTCACTTGCACCCGTTTGGTTAGACGATACGACCATTCTTGCCCTCGCTCAAAAAGGTGGCAGTGCTGGGGTCTACGAATTTGACTTAAGTGGCACTATCAAACCCAGAATTGAACCACAACTCTCGAGTGTTCCAGCTTTTGCAGTGAGTAACGACGGCAGAATTGCTTATTTACTCGAGCATCACGCCCATCCTTGCGAACTGCATTTTGTTGGTAAGCAATTATCTAGTTTTAACTCCAGTGCCAATGCCAGAGACTTAGAGCGGATTAGTTTTGAACGCCACGGATTTACTATCGAAGGTTGGGTGCTGCATCCACTCGAGCAAAAACGTGGCAAGAAATACCCCTTGGTCTTAAATGTTCATGGTGGACCCGCCACTGCATGGGGTTACACCTATATGAACGAATTCCAAACCCTTGCTGCGGCTGGCTACGCAGTCGCCTTTTGCAATATACGCGGCAGCACGGGCTACGGCGACGCGCAAACGGCTGGGATAAACGGCGATTACCTAAATGGCGATTTTGACGACCTGATGGCGTTTTTAGACACCTGTCTGGCGCAACACAGCTACCTTGACCCCAAACGCATTGCGATTGTTGGTGGAAGTTACGGCGGACTGATGGTCAATTGGGCAATTAGCCACACCAACCGCTTCAAAGCCGCCGTCACCGACCGCAGCATTTGTAACTGGATTTCGTTTCATGGCACATCTGACATTGGCTACCGCTTTGTACCAAGGGAATTACACGGTACTGTCCCCAACGACTTTGAACGGCTCTGGGAAAAATCGCCACTCAAGCATGTTAAAAATGTCAAAACACCCTGTTTGATTATTCACAGCGAAGAAGACCACCGTTGCCCAATCGAACAAGCCGAACAGTGGTTTGTGGCACTAAAAAACCTGCAGGTCGCAACAAAATTTGTGCGATTCCCAGGCGAAAACCATGAACTCTCGAGAAGTGGCAGACCAGACAGGCGGGTTTTTAGGCTAAACGAGTACCTAAATTGGCTCGAGAAGTACCTGTGAAATCTGGTTCATGTCAAGTGTTGGGTCATTTTGCCCATGAAGTTTAATTTTACTCGTGTATGCTTAACGGCTGTTGCAAGCCTTTCATCAGGACGGCTGCTTGCGCTCGAGTCGCCTTTCTTTCTTCCCTGCCTCTCGTCCTGAATCTCGAGGTCTCGCGGTTTAC
>JANNEE010000496.1:0-2103 GCA_031388325.1 Deinococcales bacterium | reverse complement strand
AGTGGCATTGATTGCCATAGACCCAAACACTGGAGAAATTCGGGCAATGGTTGGTGGCAATGATAATTCTGGACGCGATGAATTTAATCGGGCTGCCTCGAGTCAAATGCGGCGCAGCAGTGGCTCGAGTGTCAAACCGCTTCTGTACACTTTGGGTCTGGAAAAAGGCTTGTACCCTTGGAGCGTGGTTTCTAATGAACGTTTGACAATTTATGACCCCGGCGCACCGAGTAGACCAAATTGCTCGAGAAATTATTACTGTCCACAGAATTTTCCCGGTAGCACCTCGGCAACGGGCAGCATTCGCTTTTCCTTGAATTGGTCGTTGAACTTTCCAACCATTCGTATCCTTAAAGATTATGTGGGAATTCCCGCTTTTAGAGAACGCCTTAAGTTACTCGGGATCGAAACCAAAGACACCCTTGGCATGTCCAGCGCAATTGGCGGTGGGATTGATGTCAACCCTCTGCAAATGGCAACGGCTTACGCCACCTTTGTTAATGGTGGAACGTACATTCAGCCAACGTATTTAAGACGCATCGAAACCGCCGATGGACGGGTGCTGTATCCTAGCCAAGAAGATGTTCAAGTCAGGCGCAGGGTTTGGTCGCCACAAGTGGCATACACGGGCTTAGACATGATTCGCGGTGTGGTCAATGACCCCCCAAGCATCGCCCCAAACCCAAGTTTTGCCTTAAATGCCAAAATAACTGGGCGTGAAGTCGGTGGTAAGACTGGAACTTCTAACAATGTGGTGGACATGTGGTTTGTCGGAACAACCCCAACCTTAGTCGGCGCAGTCTGGATGGGCAACGATGACAATAAATCCATGCCTTTTAGTGCCTACAGTGGCGACTACATGCCAAAAATTTGGTCTGACTTTATGCGTGTGGCGCTCGAGGGCGTACCCCCAAGCAGTTACCGAGTCCCAGACTACGTTGGATTTAACGGCAGACAAGCGGTGCGAATGGCATATCCAACCCGAGTTGACTTACCCGAGAACACCCCGCCGCCGCCACCCCGAGTTGAACCAGATGCACCACGCCGTCCAATTGTGGACACCATTCCCGGAGACGGCGAAGACCGCATCGTAATAGCTGTCAATGCCTGTACCAAAAACGCTGCCCAAGTCCCACCTCGAGCCGATGAATTCACCCCACCAGCTTGCGTTAAAAATCAGCGTGTTCGCACCGAAGACCTCGAGTTATACGACCCAAATTGGCAACCGCCACCCCCAGAGCCAGAACCAGTCACCCCAGAACCAGTCACCCCACCGAATTAAAAGTGGCAAAGATGTGGGCTAATTGGTGTGATTTACGGCTATTTTATTGCAAACCAAGCAATTGTAGCGTAGAATGTCTTGCTCATTTCTGAAATCCATTTTACCCTCATCTCGCTGCACAAGGGGAATTCATGACAGTACCAAACGTTGCATTTAAGGTCGGCGATAGTGTGGTTTACCCAACTCAAGGGGCTGGACGAATCGTCGGGCAAGTTGAACGGATTATTGCTGGGAAAACAAATCGGTATTTTGAAATCGAATTGGTCAAAGGCAGCACCAAAGTGCTTGTTCCCATTGGACAGGGTGAACGCATTGGTTTGCGGCAAATCACCGAAGAAAAACGCATCCCAGAACTGATGTCCGAACTCGAGCGCCCAGACCTTGACTTACCGCTTGGCTGGACTCCACGTCACCGCAAAGAACAACAAATTCTTGCCGAAGGCGACATCTTTAAGATTGCTGCTTTGGTTGGTACATTGGCACGACGCGATAGCGAAAAAGCTTTATCTGCCACCGAACACAAAATGATGGAAGATGCACGGCATATGGTCGCCACTGAAATTGCTTTGTCTTTAGATATTCCACTCGAGGAAGCCACCGCCCGAATTGGCAGGGCATTGACCTAAATTACATTGGGCGGGGTGCTTGGCTTTTCATGGCATCAATCTAACGTCTGGAGAATCTAAGGTCATTGCTCCAAAGGACTATAGTTCGGGTAGTACCTTACCGGGATTCATAATCCCGTTCGGGTCAAAGGCGTGTTTAATCCGCCAAAACGCCTCGAGTGCGGCTTTGGGCGTGGCTTCAGTCATAAAACTGCG
>JANNEE010000486.1:0-2094 GCA_031388325.1 Deinococcales bacterium | reverse complement strand
AAACCAATCAGCCCAAGACTATCTTGATTTAAGGCTCGTTCACGCACCGCACTGACAACAAAACCAGTTGTGGCTAATTGTTGAATGCCAGTGAACCAAACATTGCGGACATTCAAGCCAGTCGAATAACTTTTACTTTGTACCACTGTACCAGTCGGCGAAATTTGCATCAAAACCCCAGTTGATGGGGCAGTATCACCAGTCCCGACAAAGAGTAAATCACCTGTCCCTGTTTTATTACTTGCGGTAATCTCGAGGTTGGTGGCGTTACCAGAACCACAACCAACGGCTTTTTTTGCCCATGTCTGACTGCCATTTGCGCCAAGCCGAATGATAAAGCTGCCCGTTGGGAATTCGCGCCAATCATAGCCCGCCAGCACCACGCCGCCATCTGGCATAGGCTCAAAGGTTGTTGGCATATCATCTAAGCCAATGTCTATGGTTTTTGCCCAAATCAGACTGCCATCAGCTTTCAGTTTTAACAGCACGACATTGACATTATCGCTTGCATCGGTTGCATCGGCAAGAATATAGAGCGTTCCATCGGGTAACTCGAGCATCTTACGAACACCCGTGTAACCAGCTTTTCCTTCTGGGTGAACCAAGTATTGTCTAGCACCAATCACCTCACCTGCTTGATTAGCGCGAATTAGCACAGGTGGCTGCGACAGTACAATTCTGCCTTTTGGCGAACTGGCAATTAAAAGGTTGCCGTCCTTGCTCGAGACGACTGCACTGGGCGGATAATAATAATCTTCGTCAAAACCCGAAGCGTTAATTACACCGCGAAACATTTTATTCCAAAGCACGTTGCCTTTTGGCGCAATTTTGATGGTGTAGGGCGACTCTGAGGATTGCAAGATGTCCGAACCATCTATGGTTTTTGCAAAACCAGTCCAGACCTGACCTTCTTCGTAACTAAAATCAAAACCATTAGCAAACTCCGAGTTCGCAGCATTAAACATCTTTGACCACGGTGCAAAGGTTGGGTTCAAAAGCGTTTGGCTGGACGGACTGTCTCCGGGCGGAATGCTGTCTATCGGCGGAGCGCTACAAGTACCTGAGAGAACCGTTTCGTTGATTAAATCAAATTGCTTGGATTTGGATAAATCTAAGTTAATCCCGAGTGTATCAGCAATTTCTTCAAAACCAATTTTTTCCCAAGGAATCCGTAAACGCAGTCCGACACTAGCGCTAACCCCAAGATTGAGTTTCCAGCACGGCGTTTGTGAAGCATCAGCTATGACTTCACCAGTAAACTGAGCGCCAACTGTCGGACCAATCACCCCGTACAGCAAAACCGATAAACGCGGACCGACCCGAACTTTGGCGCGTCCTTTAAGACTGGCACTGACCGTTGGTGGGGTAAACTTTTTGTAGGGTGTAGGTGGCATAAAATCAATCCCAGTCTTCGTGGATGCCATTACCGAAGCCCGAACCCCAAGCTCCATGCCCGCCGCCAGTTTAATGTTGCTCGAGGCATCGCCTTCTATTTGCCCAGTAAAATCCAAGCCGACATCAAAAACCAGCGGACCGACTGGAATTGTGCCTAAGTTAATCGGCGGGCAGGTTTTTTTGTTGTCCTCACAAATTGGTCGTTCGCCAGTGTCAAACCCTAAACTGGCTGCCCCTTCGATGCCAAAACCCGCCTTGGCAAAAGTATCAAACTCGAGTCCAGTTTTAAGTTCTGGAATGACTTTATCCACATCACAAAGTAAGCCGCCTGTAGCAATACACTTAGCAACTTCTTTAATAATGCCCGTTTTGCCACCCCAATCAAATGACAAGGTGAACTTAAATACCATACCGACACCCAGCCCACCAGAAACCACCATCTGATCGTGTTTGGTCTCCAAATTGTCGTCGGCGTTATACGGCACATAATCGAGCAGTAAACCCCTAGAAAATGGAATCGTTTGGGTAAATTGCGGTTGCAGACTTGCATTGGCTGCCCCAACATCATCTACTCGCCGAGAAATCTGAATATCCATTTTTGAAAACGCCAGTTGAATCGAGCAACTGTGGTTTCGAGAACCAGATTGCCATTCTCAAGTTTTTTACTTTTGACGATTCGCAATAAGCCCTTGGGGGTTT
>JANNEE010000755.1:0-1865 GCA_031388325.1 Deinococcales bacterium | reverse complement strand
CCCGGCATTAACCAAGTCACACCCTCTAAGGCTTTTTGGTGCAGTACAAATGCCAATTGCTCGAGACTTGCCATCATCTCGAGGGTTTTTTGGCGCAAGACCATCCGAATCAGGGCTGCATCCACGTCGTTGCGACTACGGGCAATTTGCAGATTACCGATGGCATCTGCTTTTTTTATCAGTTGTGCCTCGAGTGCAAAAAACAGGTCTTCAAAGTTTTGTGAGTACACCAACGATTGGCTGTCTACATGGTCTAGGGCATCGAGAATTTTTTGTGCTACTGATTGTTCTAGTAAGTCACATTCTAAGAGCATGATTGCATGGGCGCGGCTCATCTCGAGCAGGGGCAGTAAAAAATGGGTCTTGGCTTGCTTAAAATGTGGCTCGAGCAGGTGCTGCACATATTGGGGATTCCAGTTTTTGGTCATCGGCTCATTATGACCTTTGCGTCAAGCCCATTTGCCCTTAGAATACAGCGCAATGTCAGACCTTCCTATTCCTAAAGTCGCAGCCCGTCCAAACACAGCCCGTTTACTGATTAGTTGCCCCGACAAACGCGGCATTGTAGCGGCGGTTTCGCAGTTTTTATTTAATCACAATGCCAATATCATTTCTTCAGACCAGCACAGCATTAACCCTGATGGTGGGCGTTTTTTTATGCGTCAAGAATTTTCTTTGGAAGGCTTAGATATTACCAAAGTCCAATTTGAACGGGCGTTTGCCGAAGTGGTGGCTGTGCCGTTCAACATGGAATGGAGTTTATCGTATGCTGCCGAACCAAAACGCATGGCGATTTTGTGCAGCAAGTACGACCATTGTTTAATGGATTTACTCTGGCGGGTACGGCGTGGCGAATTTGATTGTGAAATCCCAATGGTGATTAGTAACCACAGCGAACTCGAGGCGGACGTAACCGCTTTTGACATTCCGTATCATCTGATCGAATCACAAAAAGGTACAGATAAGTCCAACGCAGAAGCGCAAATTCTCAAGTTGCTGCACAACCAAGCTGACTTTGTGGTGTTGGCACGGTACATGCAGATTCTTAGTGGGGATTTTTTAGAAAAACTTGGTGTTCCCGTAATTAACATTCACCACAGTTTCTTACCCGCTTTTATTGGCGCGAATCCGTACAAAAGTGCGGCGGCTCGAGGCGTAAAAATTATTGGCGCAACCGCCCATTATGTGACTGCCGAACTCGATGGTGGTCCAATTATCGAACAAGATGTCTCGAGGGTAACGCACCGTGATGATGTCAGAGCCTTAACTCGGGTCGGGCGCGATATTGAAAGGGCGGTGCTGGCAAGGGCAGTCAAGGCACATCTCGAGGATCGGGTTTTGGTCTATCAGAATAAAACAGTGGTGTTTTGATGTTTGTTGAGTAATGCGTAAAATGTCTTGCTGCACAATGCGTAAAAAGACCTTACCAAACTTAATTTGGGGTGTAGGCTCTTTGTATGGTTGAGAAATCTGGTTCTTTCAACCAAATTCATTTTCCACTCGAGGTGTATATGAAAGTTATAATTGGAGCTTTTGTGGTGGGTATCAGTTTGCTGTCTTTGGGCTTGGCTCGTCCAGTCGCAGACATCAAAGCCAGTGGCTCGTTGATTTTTGGCAATAGTCGAGATTACCCACCTTTTTATTCGGTTGAAAAAGGCAGTTTGGTCGGTTTTGAAATTGACTTTGGCGCGGCGTTAGCCCAACGCCTTGGCTTAAAAGCCGAGTGGCGCAATGTTTCCTTTGATTCACTTTTTACAAAACTGGGTGAAAGTAAAATAGATGTGGCGTTGGCTTCACATACCATCACAGCGAACCGAGAAAAATATGTGGATTTTGTGATTCCTCATTACTGCACAGGTACAGTG
>JANNEE010000400.1:0-9996 GCA_031388325.1 Deinococcales bacterium | reverse complement strand
ATGCCCATGTTGTTGGCTTGGGCAATGATGGAAGTATAAAAATCTTCTGGTACACCTTTGAGTCTCGAGCCACTGACCAGTAACCAATCGGGGTCTCGTAAATCAAAAACGCTTTCTCGTAAACTCTGCACCGCCCTTACATCGGCTATTGGTCCTAAACCAGACACGCGGATGTGCTGCCCATCGCCCGCTTGAATAATTGGGTTGGTGCGGGTTTCACCTGTTTCGAGTGGGGTGAACCAAGTATTGACCCCTTCGCCCTCGAGTAACCGCGCCACCTCGAGTCCAGTGCCACCAGCAATAAAACCAAGCGCAACGGTAGGATGCCCAATGCGGGTTGCCATACGTGAAACGTTAATGCCCTTGCCACCCGGCGCACGGTAAACGGTGTGCGCCCGCATTGTGTCTTCTTCGTGGAACTTATCCACCATATAGGTTAAATCTAAAGTCGGGTTTAAGGTGATGGTGTGAATCATGGTGTTAGTATAAGGCTATGGTGTGCTTGGCGGGTTGAGACGAAGCACCAATATACCTTCTTGATTATTATTACTTTGTAAACCAAACAATTCTACTTTTTTGTTGTCTTTGCGTTTGCCAACAATGACTGGACTGTAGCCTAGGGATTGATTATTTTCGTCGGTAAGATTAGCAAAGTGATTGATTTCAAATTGATTGTAATACGGTATTGGCGGCGATAACTTAGGTTTGAGATTTTCGCATGTGCCACTAAACACCGAACAAGTATTAGGCACACTGACGATCCCTTTGATATTGATTGTTGCGTCATTACCGATTTTCATTGTGCCAGTCAGACTATAGTTGCTGCTCGAGACATAGACGGGTATAAAGGTCATGGTCACCGATTTGGTTAAATCAGAAATGGCTATGTTCATTGAAAAAGTTTGTTGGGTGGTTTCAAATAACCGCATGGTGCAGCCAATTTTTGTTCCAGAAACAGCCCAAGTCGTTCCGTTGGTATTGCTGCTAATCACAAATCCATTGCCTGCATAAGAATACGAATTGTATGGGTCGCTGATGGTACTCTGCATCGGTTTTTGGGCGATGGTTGCCCCTGTTGCAAAGTTTTTGATGTACAAAATATCGTTTTGTACGATGGCATAACGGCTTAAATCTTGGCTAAAGGTAATTTCGTAGGCACGAGGAATGGTTGTTTCTTGACTGCTTGAATTGCTTAAGTTGATTCGGCGAACAACAGTTTGGTCTGGTAAATTATTGGGGGTGTAGAAAACAATAATTTCTTGGTTAGTAGCAAACTGATGTCTGGCAAATTGGGTAGCGACATCAAACTCCTTGCTGATGACATCGGTGCTAAAATTGGCGACCCAAACTTGGTTTTGGGTTGTATCTCTGGTTTGATAACTCAGTTTTGCACCGTCTGGACTGACTTTATAATTTGCGGTATCTTTGCTTGGCAAGACTAAGGACTTGATTAACGTTCCGTTGAGCAAATCATAGCGATTGGCTCGAGTAACCCCACTGGTTGCCGAAGTCAACGTGACAATCATCGAAGTTAAATCTGAGCTAAACCCCGCGACCTCGCCAAGAAATTCTTCGCTGTAGACAATTTTACTGACCTCAACGCCGTTTAAGGCATTGACAACCACACGCTCTAGCGCCGAGTTATCCGGCTTTCTTAAAAAAATCAGATTGGTGTTATCGCTTGACCAAACAACGGGCGATTTCAGATTGGCTACTGGAAAACCACCGAGTTTTGTGGTGTTATTGGCATCAAAAACCTCAAGCTGAGTAAAACTAATCACAAAAAACCGTGTTCCGTCTGGGCTAAAAGTCGCATTGCTTAAATTGGTTACACAACCTTTCTCGAGCGTCCCCGTCCATGTACCACGCAAAATTCGCGGGTCGGTGGCAAAGCTGACATCCACTGGAATACTCCAGCAACTCGAGAGAGAAAAAATCAGTGCCAATAAGCTCAGGATTGCTCGCATGGGTTTAGTATAACGCAGGATTTAGCGTTTTCACTTTTTACCACGTAAATGTTGTCAGCGAAGATTTATCCCACGCATCACTGCCAGTTTCGCCGTGCATAAACCAAGTTCTGTTTCCCTCAAGCCAAGAGTGATTTTCTAAGAATGCTGCTGGGGGCATGGTTTGGATTTCGTTCAACGACGGGTTTAGAATACCAAGATGAGTCGTAAATACTTTGGAACAGATGGTGTTCGGGCAGTGGCAGGAGAAGAACCTTTAACCGCAGCATGGACTTTGGCATTGGGACGCGCCGCCGCCGAGGTCTTTAAGGGGCAATCACGTAAACCGACTGTGGTGATTGGCAAGGACACGCGGCAGTCTGGCGATATGCTCGAGGCAGCGCTGGCGGCGGGACTGACCGCTCAAGGGGTGAATGTGATTCACCTCGGGGTGATGCCCACCCCCGGGGTCTCGTACTTGGCGCGGCAACTTGGGGCAACGGCTGGCGTGGTGATTAGTGCTTCGCATAATCCGTACCAAGACAACGGCATTAAGTTCTTTGGCGCAAGTGGTGAAAAACTGACCGATGCCTTGGAGCTAGAAATTGAAGCCAACTTAGAAGGCGATTTACCTGCCGTGACTGGCGCAAACTTGGGGGCAGTCACCGACTACCGCGAAGCAGAACGGCTTTACTCGAGTTTCCTGATGGAACATGCCCCGAATTTAACAGGTCTTAAAATCGCTTTGGACTGTGCCAATGGTGCAACCCACCGACTTGCACCAAAGATTTTTCAACGGGCTGGGGCAGATGTTTTTGCGCTGTACACCAATCCAGATGGACGGAATATCAATATGGGGTGCGGCTCTACCCATCCACAAACCCTGCAAAAAGTTGTGACCGATATGAACTTCGACCTTGGCATTGCCTTTGATGGTGACGGCGACAGGTGCTTAATGGTGGACCACACAGGAACACTGATAGACGGCGACCATGTTTTGTACATTAACGGCATAACGAGGGGCGAACGCACGGTGGTCGCCACTTTAATGAGCAACATGGGTTTAGAAGTCAAATTGCGCGAACAAGGCATTCATCTCGAGCGGACTGGTGTGGGCGACAGGTACGTGCATGAACGCTTGCTCGAGAAAGGCTTAACCTTGGGCGGTGAACAGAGCGGACACACGCTTTTTTTAGATGCTGCCCCAACCGGTGACGGGATGCTCTCGGCATTGCTGACCTTAAAAGCGGTGCGCTCGAGTGGTAAAACCTTGGCGCAGTGGCGTGAAGAAATGCCGCTCTATCCACAAACACTGGTCAATGTCCGAGTCAAAGACAAGGAACTAGCTCATCACCAAGAAGTCCAAGCTGCGCTACAAGTTGCGACAGCCAAACTCGAGGGGCGAGGCAGAATTAACCTTCGTCCAAGCGGCACAGAAAGTTTGTTGCGGGTCATGGTTGAAGGGCAATCGAACTCTGAAATTATCGAACTTGCCGAATCAGTGGCTAGTGTCATCAGGCGCTTAGATGAGTAACCGTGTTGCCCAAGTTGAATCGGCGGTGGCTCGAGTTTTATCAAATGCCATTTTGGAGCTTTCAGACCCGCGCTTACCGATGTTTGTGTCCATCGAACGGGTGCGAATTTCATCAGATTTAATCCAAGCCAAAGTCTTTATTTCCTGCATTGGCGATGCCCAACCCGCCGTAGCTGCCCTGAACCACGCCAAGGGATTTTTGCAACGCCAAATTGCCCAAGAAATCAACTTAAAACGCACACCTCTACTCGAGTTTTTTGATGCCAAGGATAATTTGTTTGGTACATCCTAAATTTGCTAAACTGTCATCATGCAAGCATCTGCTCGAATCGTTTATTGTTTGATAAAACCCACTGGCTTGGATATTTTGAGTCTTATCCTGATTATTGGACACAAGGCGATTCACTCGAGGAATTACGAGAAATGCTTCGTTCCTTGTGGGTTGATTTAACCAAATGATTCTCGCTCTTGATATTGGCGGCACAAAGCTCTCGAGCGCTCTTTGGGACGGCTCGAGCCTACTTGAACGCACCCAAATCCCAACCCCAACAGACCGCACCCCAGAAAATCTTTTATCTGCCTGTCTCGAGTTGATTGCCCCAAAGCTGCCTTTTTCTCGAGCCATTCGGGTAGCCGCTTGTGGCAGTGTCGCCAATGGCGTGGTGACTGCCCTCAACAACGAAACCCTGCACAATTGGCAAAACGGTATAAATGTCGCTGCATGGTTAGAAAAACACACCAACCTCGAGACCAAAGTCTTAAACGATGCCGACGCAGCCGCGTGGGGAGAATACCAGAGGGGTGCTGGACGTGGCACACGAGATTTTGCGTTTGTGACGGTTTCTACTGGCATTGGTGGGGGCTTAATTATCAACCGAGAACTCCATCTGACACCACATGGGCTTCATGCTGAATTGGGGTTTACCCTGACCGATGCTGATATTCCGCTCGAGTATTTGGCGAGTGGTTCGGCGCTAAATAAAATTGCTCGAGAACACGGCTGGGCAGATACCAAAGAACTGGTTGCTAATGCGCTTTCTGGGGATGAACCAGCACTAGCACTTCTTAAGGGCAGCGCGGCTCGAGTGGCGCGTTTACTAGCAAACCTGCGGGTGATACTAGGTGTTGAACGGGCTGCAATTGGTGGTGGGCTTGGACTTGCACCAACCTATTTGGAACGGGTTCAAAAACACTTACAACGTTTTGGTTCACCGTGGGCAAGTTTAGAAGTGACTCGAGCCGAATTAGGTGCGGATGCTGGCTTGGTTGGTGCGGCGGTGTACTGAATTTCTGGCATCTCGAGAACCAAGATTTTTAATCGCCTCGAGATACTTCTGGCGTTGTTCTAAGCTCGAGCTGCGAATCTCTCCGATAATTGTGGTTTTGACGGTTTTAACGCCGCAAAAGTGCAACACAGCCCGTTTTAAGGCATTGATACCGGGTGCAAAGTGCATCAGGTAATGCCACCAACTTGTACCGTCCATGGTGGTGATGATTCTGGCGCTTTTGCCAGTCAGTAACCTATCCCACCAAATCGAATCTTTTTTGTATTTGAAGGCAAAGCCGGGCAGAAAAGTGCGGTCTATAAAACCTTGGAGTAGGGCTGGTGTACTGCCCCACCATGTTGGATAGACAAAAACCAAGTGGTCTGCCCAAGTGATTTGTTGTTGGGCTTTTACCAAGTCTGGCTCGAGCAGCATGGGTTTGCCGTAACCTTGGCTGATGGGATTAAATTCAAGGTTGCCAAGTCGCAGGATTTGTACTTTGGCTTGGTTTTGGGTTGCGCCTTGGGCGTACTGCTCGAGCAGGGCATTACAAAACGATTCTTGGTTTGGATGTCCGAGGATTAACAGTATGTTCATAAAACTCCTTATCTTTTCTATGTAAAGATTCTTTACGATGTAAAGATAAACCATAATCTTACCATTGTCAAGTTCTGAGGATTGCGGTAAATTAAACCATGACCCAAAGCAACAAAAACAGCACTTATCACCACGGTAATCTGCGAACTGCCTTACTGAATGCGGCAAGGGAACTGGCAGCCGAAAACACCATAGACAGCATTACCCTGCGCGAAGTCGCTCGCCGTGCAGGAGTTAGTCACGCCGCGCCATACCATCATTTTGCCGACAAACGCTCTCTTTTACGCGCCCTTGCGATAGATGCCTTTACCGAACTTGGTAAACAAATAAAAGAACAATGGCAAACCGACCCTGAACAGAACCTTAAGGCTATCGGTATGGTCTATGTTCAATTTGCCTTAAGCCACCCAACCGAATTTCGCTTTATGTTCCGTAAAACCCTTTGTGAACCGATTGGCACACCCGACGAACTGACCGAAATTGCCAATGGAATTTTTGAGATGCTGATTTCGACCATACAGACCATGCAGGAAACGGGTTTAGCCACAACTGGCAACCCACAAGAACTGGCGCTGATTGTCTGGAGTACCATCCACGGATTATCCAACCTTTTAATAGATGCACCAATCGCACCCCAACCCATTCCAGACGGGTTTCTCGAGTATCAGATTGGACTGGTGCAAAAGATGCTTTTACATGGATTATTTGTCAGAGCTTAAACTGCTACTGCCAGTCTTTGGGGCGTTCCGCTAATCCCAAACGCCATGCCACGGCTTGGGCGCAACGAATCCCCGCGTGACCGTCACCGTATGGATTCGGGCGATTCTGCATCTTGCCCAGTTCTGTGTCGCTCGAGAGCAGGGTGTGAATGCTGTTAAAGACGTTTTCGGGGTCTGTCCCCGCCAGTTTTAACGCCCCCACTGCCAATCCTTCGGGGCGCTCCGTGACGTTCCTAAGCACCACGACTGGCACACCAAGGGTTGCGCCACCTTCTTGCAGCCCGCCACTATCGGTCACAATTAGGCTCGAGGCTTTCATCAAGGCTGCCATGCTGCCAAAATCTAGCGGCTCGAGCAGGCTAAAATTCTCCAAAGGTTGCAAACTTGGATACACCGCGTCTCGCACGGCTGGGTTCAGATGCACAGGGTAAACAAAATGACATTCGGGATGAAAGGAAGCAACTCGAGCCATCGCCGCCGCCAAGTCAGCCATAAACGGCAAGTTTTCGCGGCGGTGCATGGTCATGGCAACAATTCGTTTGTTGGTCGGGATATTGGGCAACACGCCTCTTGAACTGGCGTACAGCACCGCATCTACTTCGGTTTGACCAGTCACAACCACGTTTGGGTTTATCTTGCCTTCACGCAGAATGTTATCGGCTGCGCCTCTGGTCGGTGGTAAATCCAAATCGGTCAGGACATCGGTTAAACGGCGATTGGCTTCTTCGGGAAATGGTTCTGCCATGTTAAAACTTCTTAAGCCTGCTTCGACATGCCCAACGGGGATTCGTTCAAAAAAGGCTGCTAAACACACCGCAAAACTGGTCAGGGTGTCGCCGTGAACCAGCACATAATCAGCTTTTAATTCGCGCAGTTTTTCGGCTGCCAAAGGCACAATTTTACCCATTAAACTTGGCAGGGTTTGACTTTTAGTCATCACAGCTAAATCAATATCTGGGGTGATGCCAAAAATCCGTAAGCCATCCAGCAATTGTTCTTTATGCTGTCCAGTGGATAAAATAATGGTTTTGATTCCTTCTTGCTGACGCAAGCCAAAGATAACAGGTGCCATTTTGGTGGCTTCAGGACGAGTGCCAAAGGCAACAATGACTCTTTTCATAATGAATTATAGTGTCCTTATATGTAATCCATGAACAATTCCAGCATCCTGATCAAATCGGGGTTCTATAATGTTATACAAATCAGAATCCCCTTTTTCAAAATGCCGAAACATCGCATAAGCAACCAAATCTGCCAATTGAATCAAACGTGATGCTTTTGAATCTAAAAACAAGGGTACTTCAGAAAGATTGCGTAGAACGCCTGAAGTGTGTCCGATTGTCCGAAATGTGGTCGCCAAATTCTGTAAAGTACGTTCATGAGTTGACTTATTGAGAATAACCAGTCCTCGCTGAGAGTCATTTTTTTTGTGTAGACGCATCAAATAATGATCAAAACGGCTAAGTAGCTGTTCAAAAGCGTACTGCACGGGGTCTTGGGGGTAAATGGCAGCTTTTTCAAGCGCAATCCCAAATAAGCGATTGGTTTTGTGGCTTTTAACAAGAACATTCAGAGAATCCTTGAAAGCCTCGGCTCGAGCATGACCAGAAATACCTTTCCAAATCCCTTTTCCTTGTTTCATGGGCGAACCATGCAGTTCAATCGAAAATGGATCAGCTGGATTAAATCGGGCGGCTATCGCATCGAGTTCGTTGGCAACCCAATACGTTTGCTTTTCAAAAAACGAAACCCCAACCATAATAAAGTATTTTTGTGTTACTTCATCGGCATGTCCAGATTCGTCAACGTAAAGTAAGTGCATAAATAAAAATGCAGCCGAGGGAAAACCATGTTTCCGCGCCCCATGAAGGACAGGACTCTCAACCGCAAACAGAGTGTAGCATGGTCAAGATGAACTTGCAATATAATGTAAGTTAAGCATTTATAACTCGTCTATGACAATTGGCTGATGGTTTATCTGACTAAAACCAATACACTGCTGCCATGAATCTCGAGACTGCCCAAGAAAAAATCTATTCGGCTCGAGCCATAGCGGTTTTAACTGGTGCGGGTATCAGTGCCGAAAGCGGCATTCCAACCTTTAGGGATGCCCAGACTGGCTACTGGGCAAAGTTCTCAGCCCATGAACTGGCAAGTCCAAAGGCTTATGCACAAGACCCAAAACTGGTCTGGGATTGGTACGCCCAGCGTTTTGCAACCTGTATTGCCGCCCAAACTAATGCGGCGCACAGGTTCTTAGCCACTCTCGAGAAATCCCAGAATTTAACGCTGGTGACTCAGAATGTGGACAGGCTGCATCAAAGGGCTGGTTCACAGCATGTTCTCGAGCTACACGGCAATATCGTTTCGGCACGCTGCGAGTCCTGTACGGCGATAGAAGACCTAGCGCTGAACTTTGTTCCACCACCACAGTGCCGCAAATGCGGCTCGAGAATGCGCCCAAATGTGGTTTGGTTTGGCGAAATGCTCCCTCGACTGATTCTCGAGTCAGCTTGGAGTGCTTTTGGAACGTGCGATGTTGCCCTCGTGATTGGCACAAGCAGCTTAGTCGAACCTGCCGCCAGCCTTGGGCGAATGGCAAAGGAAACCGGGGCGTTTTTAATTGAAGTCAACCCCGAGGTGACTCCGCTTTCTCAGTTTGCCGATTTGCGAATCTCGAGCAGTGCCGTCAAGGGCTTAGCAGCTTTACTAGAAAAGACCAAAGAACCAGCCAAATAATTGGGTGGCGAGATTTGGGAAGATGCAAAAAATCACGTATGAAGAAGCAGTTACCAAAAGCCCTGAAATTTGATAAAGTGTGCCATTGTAAATCGTTGTGACCACTCCAAACCCAATCCAACTCGAGACCAAACCTAGAAAGTAAACCATGACATTTGCCAACCAGCCTAAGCCTGTGCTTTGACCGATAACTTGAAGCACATTAAAAGCTGTCCAAAGCAGACAAAAAACCATCACCACCAATAAATTAGACCCGACAAACAATTCAGCCTTATCGTAGATATTTGAACGAATTAACCTTAAGAAAAAATTATGAACTTCGCTGATAACCAAAAGCATTAACCAAAGAAGTAGAAAGCCTTTGGTTAATGCCCAAGTTAGCTCGAGTTTTCCAAGAATCAGGCTAAGAATGCCCGAGAAAAACAAGAAAACAACTGTTACGCCAGCAAGAATCGCCATATTCTCGAGGTCTTGGCGCATGGTTATCTGGCTTTTAATTGCGTCCACACCGCATCGTATAAGCGCTGATTCACGCCCATGTCCAGTGTGTACTCGAGGGTCGCTAGAGTTTTAGAAGTTGGGTAAATGGCTGGGTTATTTAAGCGCGATTTATCTATGTAGGGTCGGGCGGCATCTACGGGTGTACTGGACTGTGCGCCATTGGAATTTTGGGCAGCAACCTTGGCATCGAGTAAATAATTGATAAATTTATGGGCAAGTTGCCAGTTCGGTGCGTCTTTTGGAATGGCGAGGCTATCCAGCCAAATCTCAGCCCCTTCTTTGGGGATAAAGTAACCCACATTTGGGTCTTCTTCGGCGGCGCGTACTGCTTCGGAATTGTACATGATTGCCATCACCACTTGACCACTTAAGAGTTTTTGCTTGGCATCGGGGCTACCACCAAACCCAACCGATTTGGTTTTGGCAACCCGTAAGACATCCAGTGCCGCCCGTAAATCTGTAGCAATAGTGGTGTTGTACGACTTACCCAAGTATTTGAGGGCTGCGCCGATGGTCGGTCGTGGGTCGTCGAGCAATTGAAAAGGACCGGGGACTTTTTTGGGGTCAAAAAACAAAGCCCAACTTGGATCAAAGTTCTTGGGCAATTTATCTTTGCGGTAGCCTACCCCTGTCGTTCCCCAAAAATAAGCGGCTGTAAATTGCCCTTTGGGGTCAAAGTCTGGAGCTAAAAACTT
>JANNEE010000386.1:0-3749 GCA_031388325.1 Deinococcales bacterium | reverse complement strand
AAAATCATGCGAGCGCCCGATATTCGCCTAAGCTGCACCGCCGTGCGAATCCCGACGCTTCGTACTCACTCAGAAGCCATTACCCTCGACCTCGAGAAACCAGCCTTGCCTGATGATGTCCGTGTTTTACTAGGGACTGCTGCTGGGGTAGAAGTGCGCGACGACCCAAGCCAAAAACTCTACCCGATGCCTTTGACCGCCAGTGGCAAATACGATGTTGAAGTCGGACGCATCCGCTCGAGCGAAGTTTTTGATGGTGGCATAGATTTATTCGTGGCTGGCGACCAGTTGTTAAAAGGCGCGGCATTGAATGCCGTACAAATTGCCGAGTACATGCAGCAAAAAGGGTTAATTAAATAAATGATTACCCCAATTCATTTTGCCTTGATTCTCTTTGTGGTTTTTAATTGGGGACTTAGTTTTGTGGTTATTCACCTTGGTTTGCAGGGTGTACCACCACTTTTGTTGGCAACTTTGCGTTTTGGATTGGCAGCAGTGCCGTTCGTGTTTTTTATTCGCCGTCCTAACGTACCAACCATTTGGTTTGCAGCTTACGGGATTTGTACTGGCGTGATTCAGTTTGGAGTGGCATTCACCGCCATGAACATTGGGATTAGTGCGGGGCTGGCGAGTTTAGTGATTCAAATGAATGGTTTATTTACAGTTGTTCTCTCGAGTCTATTTTTTGCTGAACGCATCAAATGGTATCAGTGGCTTGGGCTGGGCGTGGCATTGAGTGGTATTGCGCTCATTGGTACAACTAAGGACTCAAGTGCTACCATACCCGCTATTGTACTTATTCTAATCGCTGCGCTTGGTTGGGCAAGTGCTAACCTGATTGTGCGGCAGGTCTCGAGTCTGAGTCCAAAACCAGATTTGTTTGCTTTTGCGGTGCATGGCAATGCCTACGCGCCATTGCCTTTGCTAGGGCTTTCTTTGTTGCTCGAGGGTGGCGTGCGCGATTGGGCAGCGCTGAGTCAGCTGAGCTTAACTTCTGGTTTAAGTGCCTTGTACCTTGCTTGGATTGCGACAGTTGTTTGTTTTGGTGCTTGGGCGTTTTTGATTGGGCGTTACGGAGCTTCGCAGATTGCACCATTTAGTCTGCTTGTGCCAGTCTTCGGCATGGTCTTAAGTGCGCTGATGCTCGGCGAACAATTTACCGATATAAAGTTAATAGCCGCATTCTTGGTGGTACTTGGTTTAATGATCAATGTTTTTGGCGCAAGAATCCCTTGGAGGAACACATGAATTACGCAACATTATTAGAAACCCCAACCTTTGCTGGTGCATTAGAAGAACTCGATGCGATGCTGGTGTCTGGGCAGGACACTTTTTTGGACTTTGAAGAAGAAGAACTCGAGCAACCTGTAGCAGAAGGTAAATGGTCACGCAAAGAAATTATTGGACATCTAATAGATAGTGCGCTAAACAATGTACAACGTTTTACCAGAGCGCAGATTCCCGCGCATCTCGAAGATGGTGTTTTAATGACAGCTGGTTACGCTCAAAATGATTGGGTCGTACTTGCCAAGTACAACCAACGTGACCGTCTTGCCATGATGGAACTCTGGGACACCTTAAACGAACATATTCTCGAGGTGATGCGTGATGCAGCGCCACAAAGTTTAGTGGTGCAAATTAAAATTGGGGATTCTGAACTGATGTCACTCGAGGACGTATTTATCAGTTACGTGGGGCATGTGAAGCATCATCTTGGGCAATTAACGCCGTGATTTTTTAGACAGACTAATTTTTTGACGAAGGCATAGGTAATTCATGACTTGTAAAACTAGGTGTATTTTCTTGAATAAGTAGTTCAAGAGCTTGACGGCGAGTACAAATACCACGTTGAAAACGAAAAGCATCAATGATTGCTATTGCTTTTTTAGAAAGTATCTTCTCGAGCAAGGTCATAAGGTCATTCTAAGGGGTTTTTTATGGATTTAATAGTTATGAAGTTCGGCGGTACACTCATGGGCAGCACAGAAGCAATCAAGCGTAGCGCCAGTTTAGTGGCTGTCAGCATCAAAAACGGTACTCGAGTGGTGGTTGTGCCAAGTGCCATGAGTGGTGTGACTGACCAACTGATTAAGATTGCCAGCAGTGCCGAACAAGGACAAATTGATTTTGCCAATGATGAAATTGGTTTTATTAAAAAACGTCACCTCGAGACGGCGGCAGCCTTAGCAACTCGAGAAGATGGACTGCATAAGTTAGAGACGATGTTTAATAGTTTGTCGCAAACGATTAACGGAATTTATTTGTTGCGCGAACTTTCTAAACGCAGTAAAGACTTAATTGTCTCGTTTGGTGAACGCCTCAGCGCCCCTTTGATGAGCGCCGCCCTTGAGCAGCAAGGCATCCCTGCCCATGACTTGACGGGCGGACAAGCTGGAATGCTGACCAACAATAATTTTGGCAATGCCCGCCCGATGCCAGAAGCCTATAACCGTATTCCTAAGCGGCTCGAGGGGTTATTTCAGCAAAATGTCACACCTGTCGTCACGGGTTTTATTGGCGAAACCGATAAGGGCGCAATCACCACGCTTGGACGCGGCGGCTCGGATTACACCGCTACGATTTTATGCGCAGCCTTAAACGCAACCGAAGTTTGGACTTGGAAAGATGTGGATGGGGTCATGACCACCGACCCGCGTATTGTGCCAGAGGCACAGAATCTCGAGCAGCTAAGTTATGCCGAAATCATGGAAATGGCGTACTTTGGCGCAAAAGTGCTGCACCCGTTAGCGGTTGTGCCACTCCAAGAAAAAGGTATTCCCCTACGGGTTAAAAGCGCTGCCGACCCGAGCTTTGCCGGAACACTGGTCTCGAGTGAATCGCGCCCCTTAAAAAATGGCGTAAAAGCCGTGACTGCGGTTAGAAACGCCAATATTATAGACATAGGTGGAGCGGGAATGGTGGGGGCTGCCAACATCACCAGCCAGATTTTCGATGTGCTGGCGGAGCTAGACGTAAACGTGATTATGATTTCTCAATCCTCGAGCATGGCAAACATTAGTATTGTGGTGCAGCAAGCCGATGGCAAACGCGCATTGGAAGCCTTACAAAAACAATTTGCAGAATCCGACAGCGTAGGCAAAATCGAATTCTGGGAAGCGATTAGTGTGATTGCGATTGTTGGCGAAGGAATGCGCGGTACAAAAGGTGTGGCTGCCAAACTCTTTACGGCTGTGGCAAACGAAGGCATCAGCATTGACATGATTTCTCAAGGTTCGAGTGAGTTAAATATTTCTTTGGCAATAGATGATGTCCATACGGTTCAGGCGGTGAAAGCCATTCATGCCGCCTTTGGCTTAGATAAACTCGAGGTGTAAAGTGATTCATTATACTGATTCAGTTGCTGATATTCATACTGATATGCTCGAGGGTGGAACGCACACGGCGGTGTATCGCTCTTGAGTGGCTTCGTATGTTTATTATAAAACCCTTGCACCCAAATAACATAAAAGGGCTAAAATAAAATCATGACTGACCTTGCCAGAGCTTTACCTAAAAGTGTTCTAACCGCCGTTGATCGTTACCGTTCGTTGCATGGCATTCGTAGTCGCGCTAAAGCCCTCGAGCGTATGGTGCAAGCCGTTGTGCCCGAGCATCCGCTCGAGGTGACACTGCGGAACGCCCCTAAATTACCTAAAGGCAGTGTTTCGCCAGAAATCATTGCCCAATTTGAAGAATCAAAGCGTTTACAGGCAGCAGGACTTGAGGAGTTTGTGTCACTCGAGGAAGCC
>JANNEE010000384.1:0-6351 GCA_031388325.1 Deinococcales bacterium | reverse complement strand
TCGCACAATGGGCAACGATTGCTGCCTTAAACGACAGCAAAGCCTATATCCAAAGTGCCAGAGCCGCGTTTCTCGAACGCCGCAATGCAATTGTGGCTGGCTTAAACGCGATTGGTTGCCCAACCCCAACCCCCGATGGCGCATTTTATGTGCTGGCAGACACCACCCGCATTCACACCGACGAAACCGAAGCTGCCAGAATTATTCTCGAGCAAGCCAAAGTTGCGGTTGTCCCCGGTACGGACTTTAGGGCGTTTGGTAAGGTGCGCTTATCGTATGCGTGTAGTTTGGAGCAAATTGCCGAGGCAGTACGGCGTATTGGATTACTTACGGCTTAAGGTTGTAGGTTAAATACACTTCGTCTTTGACAAAACCAATTTTTTCATAGACACTTTGGGCGCTTAGATTATCTTGGGCGGTGCGAAGTCGTAAAAACACTGACTGCATTTTTAGGGCATGTTCTCGAGACGCTTGTATCAGGGCAGTCCCAAGTCCTTGTCCTCGGGCTTCGGGCTTGGTGTACAAATCGTTCAAAATCGTTAAGCGCTGCATTGGGACACTCGAGAAGGTATCGTACAGCAGCGCAAAAGCCGAGTTGCTTTGGTCAATAAAAATCGTGGTCTCACCATTCTCGAGCCGTGCTTTTAGGTATGCCCCTGCGCCGTCTAAATCAGAGGCTTGTTTATAAAATTGGCGGTAGGCATCAAAGAGCGGCACGATGATTTCAAGGTCGGCAAGAGTGGCTTTACGAATCATGAAAGCAGAATACTCGAGTGGTGGCACTTCTTCTAGTGCCACTGCTTAACGGTTTTGCAGTACCACTTCAACAAAACGTTGTACCCAGCGTTTTTCGTTCTTCGCAATCGTGCTTGGGGCTAGGCTCGAGATTTTTTTCGGTTTTTCGGCAAACTTAAAAACCTCTGGCAGAGCAACATCTTGGCGGCTTGGATAGACCCACATTTGGCTTGGAATATCGGCTTGGGTATTTGGCTCAAGCATAAAGTCAACAAATTTCTGGGCGAGGTCTAGGTTTTTTGTACCCTTTAGAACTGCTACCCCTTCGATTTGCAAGAAACTCGAGCCGGGCAGGAGTAGATTGGCGGTGCTTGGGGTTTTCCCGTCGCCATAAAAAACTTCGGCGGCTGGACTCGAGGCATAGGAAACGACAATTGGTCTCGAGCCACCATTGCGAGAAAAATCGGTGTAGTAGGCAGTTTCCCAGCCACTTGTAACTTTAAGATCGTTTTTCTTTAGGGCTTCCCAGAAGGCAAAAGCTCGAGTCTCCCCAAAGTGCTTAATGGTCGAAAGTAAAAAAGCCAGTCCCGGACTCGAGGTCGCAGGGTTTTCGACAACCAGCAAGCCCTTGTAGGTGGGTTTGGTTAAATCCTCGAGGGTTTTTGGTAGTGCCAATTTATTTTTTTCAAACCAAGCAAGGTCGTAATTGAGGGCGACATAGCCATAATCCACTGGACTGATGCGCCATTTACTGTCCAGAAGTGTGTTCTTCTCGAGTAAGGCGGCGGCTTTTGGGCGGTAAGGTTCAAAGATACCCGCATTTAAGGCTCGAGCCAATAAGGTGTTATCAATCCCGTAGACTGCATCGGCAATTGGGTTTTGTGCGGTCAAGATAAGGCGATTGGTCATTGCCCCCGCGTCGCCACCTTTAATAAAGGCGAGTTTGATATTTTCTTTTTTCTCAAAAGCCAGCACGATTTCTTTACTTAAATTAAATGAATCGTGGGTCACAACCGTTAAAGTGCGTTGCTGAGCGCTCGAGAAACCTGCTGCTAATGCCATTATGCCAACCAGAACTACTTTTTTCATAAAAAATCCCCTTTCTTTGGGAAAGAGGAAGCGTCAGATACTCAAGTTTCTCGAGTGTCCAGTCACGCTCCCTACGGCGGTATTAACCGCGTCAGGTTCAGGGGATATTTCTCAGCCGCGTTTTTAAGGACGGCACTCCCGTTGACCAAAATAAGTTTATACAGGCTTGCTTGGGAAAATCAAGTACAGGCTTAGGAACTGTCCGAAAATAAATTCCGTGAATCGCAGGGCGAGGCATGCCTCGCCCCTACGACGAAATCTTGTGTTAAACCGTAGGGGTTAGGCATGCCTAACCCCTTTACGGTCAACAATGATTCGTTGTCAAATCGGGAATTTATTTTGTGCCAAATCCTTAGCTTGCAGTGGCACGACCTGTTATGTTGCTGTTACGTTGCGGTGGCACGACCTGTTATGTTGCGGTGGCACGACCTGTTTTTCGTAGTGCTTTGTCTTGGTACATTCGTTCATCGGCAATACTAAAAACCTCGGTAGATTTTTGGTGTTCAGAACCATACGCCACTCCAACACTTGCACCAAAATCGGCAAAACCATCTTCACGCAATTCTTTTTCGATGCGGTAAATGGCTTGGCGCAAGGTCTTTTCGTTTTTGCGTTGGGTAATTAAAGTAAATTCATCGCCACCCAAACGAAAACTCGAGATACCTTGGGGTTCTAGGGCTTTTAAGGCTTTTGCAAAGGAGCGCAGTAAATCATCACCTCGAGCATGACCGTATTGATCGTTAATTCGTTTTAAGCCGTCTAAATCTATCAGCATCAGCATAAATTGCTCGGCTTCGCTTTGGTCTGGGGTTTTTGCAAAAGCCACTTGTAAGGCGGCATCAAAAGCATGGCGATTACCAATACCCGTCATGCTGTCGGTGTTGGCAAGAGCAAGGGCTTGGGTGACACGAATCAGCGAGGCATCACGTTCGGCTTGCAGGGTACGGATTCTTTCGGCAAGCGCAAAGGCTAACAGTAAACCGTCTAAGGTTGTGCCTAAAAGGGTTAAAAGTTCGGCATTCTCGAGCAAATCGGGGATTAAACCGACATTAGCGGGTAAAATAAATAAGCCCGGTATCAGCAAGGCAACAAAGGCAAGCACAAAGTACCGAGCAGGGCGGAAACCGCGTCGCCAACTAATCACGCCACAAATCAGGGCAAGGGTCAGTTGAATACTGATGCAAAGGGTTGCAAGGGTGTGGGTGTACGAAATCGCCAGAAAACTCGAGGGTAATAGCAGCGCCGATAAAATAATGTTGCCCCAACTGAGTTTGTAAAGAAGTGGCGACCATGTTCTGACTTGTAAAAATTGTAAGTAAAAAAGGGTGCTGGTGATGGGAATTAAGAAAAACCAAAGGTAATGCCAGTGGAGTGTGTGCCAGCCAAACAAAGCTGTGGGAATATGAAAAGTCCATGCCCAACCCATAAAAGTCACACCCAAGTAAAGCGCGTAATAAAGCAGACTCTTATCGCGTGTACTCGAGAAAATAAAAAGATTGTAAAAAGCCAAGCACAAAATTGCACCCAGAGCCGCAATGACTAAGAAATTCTCGAGCAGCACATGTTGTTGGTACTCTTCTTGGGGCATGACCCGAAAGCCGGGTTGTGAAGCAAAGTAAGGGCTTTGCAGCAACACCAATAAACGATAAGTGCGGTTTGGCTCGAGTGAAGTATTTTGTCCATAGTGCAGGCTGTAGGGCAATTTGCGTTGATAGCCTGTCTCGAGTTTGCGGATTGTGCCGTCACTGCTAAAAATGTAGGCATCTATGGTGTTAATCAGTGTGCCATACGGATCAAAAACCCAATTGCGGTACAAGGTGGTGTTCTTGATGTCGGCTAAAAACCAGTATGAACCGCCAGTTAGACTGACTTGACGAACTGGGGTTAGGCTTTTACGCCATGCGTCTATTTGCGATTCTGTGTTGGGGGCTTGGGTGGTATCGGCGCGGTACAAAACACCTTTGTTGCTTAAATCAATCCGTTTAATTTGGTCAAAACTAGTCAAGGCAAAGACTGGTTGGGACAAAAATAACAATAGCAAAAGCATGTATCCTAAATTATGGATTTGCCAATGCTGCTTCATGGTAGTGCAGTATAGCCGATTTTTTACCTTGAAGCATGTAACGCCTTATCTTAGCTTTTCTGGTACAACTAAGTATGGACAATCAACCACCCTATCTTTATCCGGCTGGCTCGGTGATGATGCACTCGCCTTTAATGCTCCAAGACTCCGATATGTACGGTTATTTTGTGCTTGGGCAACTCGAGAATTTACAAAAAAGTGTGGACAGCACTTTGAACTTTGTCTCGGCTGGGAAATTAAAATTTCAGGTTTTGTCGCCCTATGTGCTACTGACTTTTACTCGAGTTCAACATGCGTATTCTCAGTACCCTGTAGACGAAAATAAGGGCTGGATTCAGGAAACCGATATTATTACCTGGATTATGGTTGGACAAATGGACGCAGCCAATAAACTCGAGCGGGTCTTTTTCTATCCGTTTCATATTTGGGTCAATGACACAATGGCACTGATTAACGGACGCGAACTGTTTGGCTATCCTAAATACGATTGTCAGTACACCATGCCCGAACCCGGCAGTGACCCCCTAAACTGCACCCTCAATGTCAAAGCCTTCGAGCCATTCTCGAGCAGCACCGAAATTGCTTGGCTGCCGCTTCTCGAGGTCAGCGCCATCCACACCAACCGCCCGCACCGTCCAGTCAAGGATTTTTTTGAGTTAATCAAAGAAATGCTTGAACTCTTAAAAACCTTACCGAATTTTTTGGATGTCTCCATCGTTGGCTGGGCAGATTTGGTTTCGATGCTGCTTGTACCGCGCATAGACCAGATTTTCTTAAAACAATTTCCCGATTCGGCTGGCGAAAAGGCTGTTTACCAGGCGGTTTTAGCTGCCCCAGCGATGATAGATAAAATCCATTCAGTTGCCTTACTCGGTTACGATTACCAAGTTACGCTTCACCAAGTTGCCAGTTTTCCACTTGCCGATTCCTTGGGTTTAAGCCTTGGCACACAAACCGCTATTTTGCCGTTTAACCTCAATTTTGATTTTTCTGTTCCAGATGGCGAAGTGCTGCACGACAACAGCCGTTTAGCCCCAAAGAAAATCGCGGTGCTGGGCGGCGGGGTTGGTTCAATGACGGCTGCTTATTACCTGACCAACCAACCAGGCTGGCAAGACCAGTATGAAATCACGGTCTATCAACTTGGCTGGCGCTTGGGCGGCAAAGGCGCAAGTGGACGCAACGCTGCTTTTGGACAACGTATCGAAGAACATGGGCTGCACATTTGGTTTGGTTTTTATGAAAATGCTTTTGCGATGATTCAAGAAGCCTATGCCACCTTAAACCGACCTGCCACAGCCCCGCTTGCGACTTGGCAAGATGCCTTTAAGCCCCACGATTATATTGTCCTGACCGAGTACATCGAAAATAACTGGAAAATCTGGAATCTCGAGTTTCCAAAAAATAAGGACACACCCGGAAGCAGCCCAGAATCACTTGGACTGCTTCAAGCGGCTCAACTGCTTTGGACTTGGATTAGCACTTGGATTCACCAAGCCCACGAAGCCACAACTCCGCCTGTGTTATCCAGTGCCATTCAACACCCCGATTGGCTGCATCAACTGGCAGCAACCGCCGAAAAAGATGTCCAGGACTTGGCTGGGGATACTCGAGTGACAGTTCTGGCTTTGGAGGGCGTATTTGCCAATTTGCAAAGTCACCAAGACCGTTCGTGGATAAGTGCAGCACTGCGTGGTATCAAAAAGTGGTTAGAACATTTCTTGACGCAAAAACTCGAGAGCAACGATACCCTACGACGCATTTTTATTTGCTTAGATTTGGGAATTACGGTGCTGATTGGCATTCTCGAGGACGGGGTTTTAGAGCATGGCTTTGACATTATCAACAACATAGATTTTAAGAACTGGCTGACCAAGCACGGGGCAAACCAAGAACTTACGGTGGATTCCGCGCCAGTCCGTGGTTTTTACGACCTTGTGTTTGCTTATGAAAATGGGGATTTTTCTAAACCCAATGCCGAAGCTGGAACATTACTTCGTGCCATGATGCTGATTGGTTTAGCGTATAAAGGCAGCATCATGTACAAGATGCAGGCGGGTATGGGCGATACGGTTTTCACTCCGCTTTACCAAGTGCTGCAAGCTCGAGGCGTAAAGTTTAAGTTCTTCCATCAGGTGGGTGAACTGATTCCCACGGGCAGCAACATCTCGAGTATTCGCTTAACCCAACAAGTCCATGTCTCGAGCGGTATAGAGCAGTATCAACCTTTGGTGTACGTGAAGGGCTTAGCTTGTTGGGGCAGCACCCCCAATTATGACCAAATCCTGCCCGAAGAAGCGGCACTGCTGCAAGCCAACAACATCAACTTAGAAAGCAGTTGGAGCAACTGGGGTACGGTCTACCAAGAACATTTTGGGCAACCTCTGCCAAGCATTACTTTAGAGCAAGGCAAAGACTTTGACCAGATTATTTTTGGAATTTCC
>JANNEE010000363.1:0-3764 GCA_031388325.1 Deinococcales bacterium | reverse complement strand
CTTGTACAGTCACACTGCCACTCGAGACTCGAGCCGTTGGAGTTGGGGTTGTTTGGCTTGTCTTTGGCAATTTCAGCACTTGTCCAACGCCAATGGCATTACCGCTTAAATTATTAACAGCTTGTAAGGCTTGTATGCTGGTGCTGTTTCGCTTGGCAATTTCACCAAGGGTGTCACCGCTCTGCACCGTCACAGAATTGGTACTTGCGGTTGGTTTAGCTGTGCAATTTGTTTGGTGGGCAATTTCAGCACTTGCCCAATCCGAATTGAATCACTATTTAATCCATTAGCGGCACGTAAATCGGCGGTACTGAGATTGTTGCGCTCTGCGATTTCCCCGAGGGTATCGCCACTCTGCACTGTCACGGTATTTGTACGACCAACACTACTCGAGACTGAGGTGCTACTGCTGGGGACTGGGGTATTACTGTTTGGCAATTTCAGTGCTTGCCCAACACGGATTCTGTCGCCCGAGATGCCGTTGGCAGCCCGTAGAGCCGCAACACTGACCCCATAACGGGCAGCAATGCTTTCTAAGCTGTCGCCTGAGCGCACGGTAAGGCTGCTTGGTTGGGGGATACGCAACACTTGCCCGACCCGAATGTTGATGCTTTTAAGCCCATTAAGCCGTTGTAATTCGGCAACTGTGGTGTCGTTGCGTGTTGCAATAGACCCAAGCGAATCACCTGCTTTGACTGTTACGGTGATGGCTGCGACAGCCAATCCACTGGCAAGTATAACTCCGAGCAGTGTTGCAATTAGTTTTTTCATTTGAACCCCAAGAAACCAGTTTGCACTGGTGAAAAATGTTTGGTTGGCTCGAGAAGATTTTTGCCAGTAGCTTAGAGAAAACCGCTATTTTCCATGATAAAGGTGAGCATCAAAGCCTCATCTTCAACACCCCAGTCAAGGAATCTCGTCACAAAAGCCAATTTTAGTCTCATCAAAAACTAATCGAAAAAGGTAGGGGGCGGTTTGCACTCTACCTTTATCCTTTCGCCTCTATGGTTTATACGGTTCAATCACAATCTGCCCAGCTTCAAGCCGTGCAATTTCTGCCACATCCGATTGCGGTGCGATTCGTAAACTCTCTAAGCCAGAACCTTCTGGCGCTCGAGCCATCGCATGGGCAATTCGCACTTGGGGTGCTGCAATGTGCTGCGCGTAAATAATTGCCGTTTCACGCCCAGAAACACCCGCGTGAGCCATGCCGCGTAGCGTTCCAGAAACAATAATATCCCCACCAGCAATCAGTTCTGCGCCCGGGTTGACATCGCCCAAAACAATCACATTGCCAGCTTTTTCGATTCGTACCCCAGCCCGCATGGTACGCGGCACAACCTCGGTTTTACTCGAGGAGACCAGACTGTCTTTGTTGCTGTCACGCGGCGGACGTAGACTGGTCACGCGCCCACCAGCTTTATTGATGTGTGCCAGAATCGTCTCGACGACTACCCAAGAGACCACCCCACCAAGTTCAATTTCGACGTTTTCGGATAACAAGGCAGCCCGAGACTCGAGCATCCCAGAAGCACTTTCGGGTGTATCCAAAGGCTCAATCAATAAATTTAAGCCCGTGGCAGTTCCACGCAGTTTCATACTGTCCCTCGAGTTGATGTCTTCATCTTGGGATTCAGTCTACCAAGTGTTTGCAACAAGGTGTGTGATGATTATGTCATCACTTGGACTCGAGTTTGATATTCCAAAAGGCTGCCATGACTTTTTGTACGGCTGGAAGTGCCACACCGCTTCCTTCAACCCCATTTTCAAAAAATGCCACAACCACTAAATTTGGGTCTTGCACAGGACCATAGCCCATATACCAAGCATGGTCTTGATATTTACCTTGAGGACTTTGCGCCGTACCAGTCTTACCTGCTGTGGCAATTGGAAAATCGCGCAGAATTTCTTTGGCTGTGCCTTTAGTCACGGTTAAACGCATCCCTTGTTTTAAGATGTCCCAATGCGTACCCGAAATTTGAGTCATTGGTTTTGGAGCTTGGGCAGTGCCATTGACTGCTTTAACCACCGTCAGTTCTGGGCGTTTACCATCATTGACAATTGTGGCAAGCATCCGCGCCACTTGTAAAGGGTTTGAACGCATTGTGCCTTGACCTATCGAAAAATTCAGGCTTTCGCCAAAATACCAAGTTTGATTCGCCGCTTGGGTTTTTGATGGACTCGGAATTTTACTGACTTGTTCACCGATTAACTCAATGCCTGTCGGTTGGTCAAAACCAAAATCCTCGGCGCGTTTAGCCAGCATTTCCGCAAACGGAATCGGACCTCGAATTGAACCAACTTGATAATTGATTGCGGCTTGGTAATACCAAGTGTTACACGAATTGGCTATGGCTTCCCGAGCATCCATTAACCCCATGTGCCGCCCACGATTCCAATTCCATTTCGGACGACCACCGTACATAATAAACGGCGGACAAGAATACGTCCGATTCCCAGCCCCAGCCTCGAGCAGAGCGCTGTTGGTCACAAGCTTAAAAACACTGCCTTGTTCAAATTGTTTTACTGCCCTGTTCCACATCGGTTTGTACTTAGTATCTAACAATGCAGCAATCCCCTTGGGGTCTCGAGGTTGGGTCGAAAACCAATTTGGGTCGTATTTAGGACCGACTGCCAATGCCAAAATCTGCCCTGTTTTGGGATTGAGTGCCACAATTGCACCTCGAGCCTGTTCGATTTGCCCAATGCCATTCTTACGATTCAAAGCGTTTATTGCATCTTTGGCTTCAGAAATGGCTTTCTCGGCGGCTTTTTGGAGTTTCGGTACAATTGTTAAGGTGACGGTTTTACCGCGTTCAGCTTCACGCACCACACGGTCACGTCCGACCACGACCCGCCCTTTAGAGTCCACTTCCTCGAGTTTTTCGCCGTGCTGACCACGCAAAAGAGCTTCTAAACCGGCTTCCAAACCGTTTTGCGGCACTAAGTCCAGAGAATCATAATTTTTTTCTTTATCGGCTAAATCTTCGTCGTTGGCGGGTTCCATATACCCCAGTAAATTGCCAGCTAGACCGCTTGGGTAAACCCGTTGGACTCGGTAACGCAACTCGAGGACTTCTTGTTGCCCAGCCAGCCACTCCTCGAGCGGCACAATGCTGTTTTCGGGAACATCTTTTTTAACAATCACTTCAGACTCGCCCTCTTTGGGTTGCGGTAAAGGCAGGGTTAAACCAGCAAGGCGAGCAATTCGCTCGAGTTGCTGCACCTCGCCGCCCTTATAGACAAGCTGTACTGCGTTGCGGTTAGTAACCAAAAGTGTGCCATCCGAAGCCCGAATCTCGCCACGCACTGCCCGAAGGCTGCGCGGCTGCAAACGATTATCGGTGGACATGGTGGTGTACTTTTGGTACTCTAAGACCTGCAACTGATACAACCGCACCGAGTACAAACCCAGCAAGACCGTTAATAACAACGCCACACCACTTAAAGGGTTTCCTGGTGGGCGTTTTTGTTTATCTTTGCGTGGTACAAAAATCATAACCAAGCCTATTGTGACAAACACAAATGAGAAAAGCTATTCGTGGCTGGCTCGACTCTGTTAAGCTCTTATCTATGTCAGAACGATTACCAATCGCATCGGGTGGAATGCCATTACCAATCGCCTTAGATGCCATGGGCGGAGATTTTGCGCCTGCCGCCATGGTTGAGGGTGCAATTCGAGCCGCTAAAGAAGGTATTGCGGTGGTGCTGGTCGGGCGTGAAGACGCAATTATAAAAGAACTCGAGCGGCTAGACAGCACATG
>JANNEE010000745.1:0-4746 GCA_031388325.1 Deinococcales bacterium | reverse complement strand
GCCCTCGCGGTGCAGCGCCAGTACCTCGCGGTCTATACGTGGTTTTTGGTAAAAGCCCTCGAGATAGGCAATCGAAGCGAGCTTACATAAGTTCTGATAACCCTTAAAATCCTTTGCTAGAAGCGTCAGGTGATAGTAGCCACCGTCCACATCGCGGCGTTGGATCCGGTCAAACCTCGAGCCAGCCGAAACATAGGCTTCGTAACCAATAATCGGTTTGACACCTGCATCTGTGGCGTACTTAAAAAATTGGACTGCTCCGTGCATATTACCGTGGTCGGTCATGGCAAGGGCTGGGTTTTCTGGGCTGGTTTTGGCAACCCATTTCAGTAAATCTTTGACTCGAGCCGCACCGTCTAATAAACTGTACTGCGTGTGCTGATGCAAATGGGCGAAGCGTTTAGGTTTTAGTGATTGCTCGAGATTGTGGGTTAGGGTTGCGGGGTTATCGGACATACCTTATGTTACTGCCCATTCTCGAGACACGCTAGGCTTAAGGAAATCTTGTAAACTAGAAAACATGATAGGCAATCCAGTTTTGCAAAGAGTTGCACCGCCAAGCAATCTCGAGGAATTGCGTCTACTGGCTAAAGAAGTTGCTTTGGTGAGTGGAGCAAGTAAAGTTATGGTTTTTGGTAGTGTGGCTCGAGGGACACAAACCTTAACGAGCGATTTGGATTTACTGCTGCTTTTGCCCACAACGGAGCGTCAAGTATTACTAACTGCTGCGATTGAAGCTGATGGCGTTTTTTGGAATGCACCTTACTCAGTAGACCTTGTTCCAATGAGTCTCGAGCATTATCAAGCAGGGAATTCAGTTCTGGCGCGTCGAGTTGCCCAAGAAGGTATTGTTTTATATGGCTAATTCGGGTGACTACACACGTTGGGTACGTTTTGCAGAAGAGGAATTTATAGCGGCTGGAACGCTGATGACCGATTCGCCTCATACGGCTGTGTACTTACTACAACAGGCAAGCGAGAAGTATTTGAAAGCTGTTCTGCTTTTTCAAGGTACTGACCCGCCACTTTCGCACAATCTGCGTGAATTGGTACAGATGGTTTCGCCTCAAGTTCTATCGAACAGTCCAGAAATAAAAGCAGCCCGTTTAATCAATGCCGTTTCGATTCCAGCCCGATACCCAAGCGAACTGGATGACCCAACCATAGAAGAAGCCCAAGCCGTTCAAAATGCCGCAACAGTTCTAAGGTTTCATGCTCGAGTTTTGCTTGGTCTCGAGACGCGTTAGGCTTGACAAAAAATGAAGCTCAGAAGATATACTTTGTCATGAATGATCAAAAACAAATTCCTTTGCCAGATATAAGGAACTTGAAACAATTGAATGGAATGCGTCAAAGATCAGGCATGTATATTGCAAAATCCGAAGGCATTTACGATCATCTTATTCTAAACACTCTTTGGCACGCTGTAGATGAATTCAAAAAAGGTAATTGTACAGAGCTAAACTTTCGTGTTGCCGAAAAAACAGTTGAAATTGCTTACGATGCAGGTCTGAGCTTAGAATCTTCAAATGAAGAAACTCCTCTTGCCCAATTAGTTACAACTCAATTGTGTGTTTGCCGCATCACCAAATGGCATACAGAAGATGTTTCTCGGTTTTGCAATATAGGAATTGCAGTAGTAAATGCTTTCTCATCTGATTTTTTTCTTGAAACAGTATGGAATGGTCAACATGGTCAAGTGTTGTTCAAACAAGGACTCCAAATTGGCGAATTTGAAGTTACTTTTAGTGACAAACCTAACCAAACGTATCTCCGATTCACTCCCGATTCTATTGTTCTAGGTCAGCACAATTTCAATATCAAATCAATTGAGACTATGGCGGAAGTCATTATGAAGGAGTTTAATGGTTTCCAAATTTCAGTTTTCACAAGTCAATAGTTAAAATGAGGTCATAATGTTACTCACAGCAGTTTTAACACCTGCCGAAGAAGGCGGATTTATTACTTTCAACCCAAAAACAGGCACAACAACCCAAGGTGAAACGGTGCAAGAAGCAGTTGCCAACCTTAAAGAAGCCACTGAATTGTATCTCGAGGAATTTCTAATGGTCATTACGGCTCATCCGCTTGTAACCACGTTTGATGTTGGTCATGCCTAAATTTGCAGGGCTGTCAGGTCAAAATATGGTTCGTGCTTTTGAACGCCTAGGATTTGAAGTTCTGCGTCAAACAGGCAGTCGTATCGTGGTGCTTCGGGGTGTGCCAAATCATAAAGAAGTAAAAACACTCCCCAAGTTTAATTTTTTAGAGCAGTTACTAAATCTTTGTCAGTAAAAGCCGCTTATTTACTTCTGAGGTACTTACTTAACTTTGATTTCAAATAGCTTATCCCAGAGCTTACCAGTCACAAAAATACGTTTGCTTTTGGCATCATAGGCGATACCATTTAGCACCGCATCGGAGTTACTAAATGTCGCATCGGGGCGCAAACCCGCCAAGTTAATAAAGGCTTTGACCACACCAGATTTTGGGTCTATCCGAGCAATTAAATCGGTATACCAAATGTTCGCCCAGATTTCGCCTTCAATCCACTCGAGTTCATTCAGATTCCTGATTTCCGAACCTGCATTACTCACTTTAATGCTGCGAATAACCTTAAAAGTGTTCGGCTCGAGAAAATAAATTTGGTTTGTGCCGTCGGATAAAATCAATTCTTTGCCATCGGTGGTTAAACCCCACCCTTCGGTTTGGTAGTTGCGTGTTCCCTCAAGCTTAAAGGTACTGGCGTTGTAAACAAAGGCTTTTTTGTCTGTCCAAGTCAGTTGATAAAGTTTATTGCCCAGCCAAGCTAAACCTTCAGCAAAGACTTTGGGGTCTACGGCAATGTTTTTAAGCACTTGTCCCTCGAGGGTGGTTTCGCGCAAAGTGCTGCTGCTATACCCGCCACTGCTTTCAAAAAAGCCCTTGCCATTCCAAACCAAGCCTTGGGTATAGGATTTTGGGTCATGGGCATAGGTCTTGACAATACTGTAACTTTGCAGATTGGCTCGAGGGGCTTGGGCTTGTGAATTCGAGAACAACACTGCAAAAAGTAGCACCCAGAATCGTTTCATGCGGGTAGTTTAACGCTTTATTTGTGGTGATGCGTGAATTTTTCTTAAACAAAACTTGCGGTTTCGACGTATTCACGTAAAGCTGGTAAGTTAATTTCGTATTCGCCACGAGTACCAACCACCAAGCCAAGGTCACGCAGTTCGCCGAGCGCATTGGTAACAGTCACACGGGTGCTGCCGACAAAAGCCGCCAGTTCTTCGTGGGTTAAATCAAGTTTGAGGTTGGTTTTATCGGCGATTTTTAGCCCGAAACGCTCCGCAAATGCCATCAGCGCCCCACCAACCCTTGCCGTAACCGGGGAAGTGGTGGCTTCAAGTTGTGCCTCGAGTTCTTGAACCCGTTGGGCTAAGACTCGAGCCAAGGCAATTGCAATTGTGGGCTGCTTGGCGGTCAGTTCTAAAATTTTATCAATGCAGACAGGGCTGGCAATCACGGGTTCGGTCAGGGCAACCGCATCGGTGGTGTGGCGTTCTTGACCACTTAAAAAGCTCTCGCCAAAAAAATCCCCGGGTCCTAAGACCGATAAAATCCGTTCGCCGCCGTCCGAAGTTGGGGCGGTGATTTTGACTTTGCCCGAATGGACAATAAACAAGTCATCGGCGCGGTCTTGATAACGATAAATGGCTTGTCCTTTTTTGAATTTACGCGGCGGACATAAACGTTCCAAAGTGGATTTGTCCTCGGGTGTGAGGTATTGCATCAGTTGATGATTGGCTGCGATCACTGGCATGGGCTTATTCTACTCTTTATTTATTAAAGTCAAACGTCTTAAGCCTCGAGTACGCCATTTGGTTTAGACTGTTTGTAATGCGGCGAGGAATTTTATTTGTTTTGTCTGGTGCAAGCGGGGTTGGCAAAGGCACAGTCTTATCGTATGTGCTAAGCCAAGACGATAACTTGTACTTTAGTGTCTCTTGGACAACCCGAGCGCAACGCAAAGGCGAAGTGGATGGCAAGGATTATTTTTTTAAGACTCGAGAAGCCTTTATTCATGAACTCGAGACGACAGGGTTTTTAGAACACGCCGAATTTGTTGGGCATATGTACGGCACACCTCGCCGTGCGGTCGAACAGCAACTCGAGTCTGGTAACGATGTGATTCTCGATGTCGAACGGATTGGGGCGCTTAACGTTAAGCGCCTGATGCCCGAAGCGGTACTGGTACAACTTGTTCCGCCCAATTTATCAAAGTTGCGGCAGCGCCTACTTAAACGCGGCACAGATGCTTTAGATGTGATTGGACGGCGGCTGGCTCGAGCCACTGAGGACATGCAGTATTACCATAAGTTTGATTATGTGATTGTCAATGATGAACTGTCTACCGCCGTGGACGATTTAGAAAGTGTTTTACGCGCCGAGCGACTAGCGACAAGCCGAATTGTGCCTGGGGAATTTTTGGTGCATTCAAGCCAAGACCCAGAACTCGAGCCAGAACTCGATGCCTTAGAAGAGCGCATCCGCAACAGTGGGCATTAGCTGCTAGTTACTTCACCCAAGAACCGAGTCTCGAGCGGTGATTCATCCAGGCGGTTGCGCCCTAGAGTCACATGGTATGCCTTGGCTGTGGGTGTCGAAGCTACCGCGCCAATGTACTCACCATTGACAAAATGTACAGCCGCGTTGTCATCAGCAGCCGCGTGAATATCGAAGAAGTGTGCCGCAGGATCGCGC
>JANNEE010000334.1:0-4808 GCA_031388325.1 Deinococcales bacterium | reverse complement strand
GGGCGCTCATTTCAACTTGTACTCGCACTTCTCGCTCGAGCTTATCGCGTTCAGAACGCATTTTAGAAAGTTCTATTTTGGCATCGAGTTCGGCTTGAGAAGCCAGACGCAGGGCAGCTTTGGCTGCCACAAACGCCGCTTCTAATGCCAGCAAATCATCGGTTGGTACTTCGGGTTCAAGCGGTACGGTTTGCACCGCCAGCACTTGCAACTCCGACTCGAGCCGCAAGCGCTCTGATAGAAGGCTTTTGGCGTTGGCATCGGCGTTGGCTGCCCGCTCCCGAGCCAGTTTTGCCTCGCCACGCAGACGCTCATATTCGGCAGTTCGTTCGGCAAAAGTCACTTGTTTATTTTCGCGTTCTAAACGCAATTGCTCTAAGCTGGTGCTTAAACCAGTCAGGCTTTTAGAAGCATTATCGGCTCTGACCTCAGTCCCCTGTAATTCAAGTCGTAATTTGGCAATTTCATCGCGCAGCACCCGCACTCGAGAACGCCGAATCGAGGCTTCTAAAGTTGTGACTTCTAAACTTAAAAGCGCCGATTCTTTGGCTGCCACTGCTTCAAGCTCCAACTTTGCCACCCGCGATTTGACTTCATGGGTTAAATCCTCGGCTCGAGACAAATGAATCCGCGCTTGTTCTAAACGCTCTAAACTCTGCGCTCGGCGGTGGGTTGCCCGTGATAACCCAGCCGCTTCCTCGAGATAGCCAAGCATGGTTGTGGGGTTGGCACTAATCACCGCCCCAATTTCGCCTTGTCCGACCACTGCAATCCCGCCGGGTCCAAGCCCAGAGCCACGCAGCGCATCATGTAAATCACGCACTCGGACAGTCTTGCCAGCCAATTCAAGGTCAGAATCACCATCGCGGTACAAACGCCGCGCAATGCTCAATGCCCCGCTTGGCTGCTCGAGTTCAAGTTGCACTTCGGCTAGGTTCAATGCCTGTTTACCACTCGAGCCATGAAAAATCAGTTCGGTACTTTCTTTGACCCGCAGTTCCCGTGTTCGCGCCGTATGGCTTGCCCAACGAATTGCCTCAATCACATTGGATTTACCCGAGCCATTTGGTCCAATCACGGCATTGACTTTGGGTGAAAACTCAAGCCGAACCCGTTCACCAAAACTCTTAAAGCCCTGAATCGTGATGCCACGTACCCGAATCGTCATGGACTACATTCCTTAGCAGTAAATGGTTTGCTGGTCGGAATATGCCCACCGATGGTGGCAATCGGTTGACCAGACAATAAAAATTTGACGTTCTGCACACCTTCTAAATTCAGCATTGTGTTGGTGATGCCGCAAATTAAGAGCAGTTCGCCTTGTGTGCCTAAAGTAATTTTTTGCCAAGTTGCCTGAAGGTCAATAAAAACCGTGTCCTTATGGGCAAAAACTGTCGGGACTGGCAGCTGACTAATCAATGCCACTGCACCGTCTACTTTGGGTCCGGCAATAAAGTTTCGCATCGCCACACCAGCCCGGGTTTCTAAGTCATCGAGTTCTAAACCCGCGTCGCGCTCTTCGACCGCAAAGGATTTACCATCTGGGGTAACAAAATAGAGTTTTAATTGCAAACGCGAACGTGAACGATCCTCGGGTTGTAATAGCCTTGGGTCAATCGCAAGCGGTGTCGGACGGGTTTGGAAGTAGCGCACTGCCAAAACCCCAACCAAGAGCAAGGCAAAAATAATGTTCCAAGGCGAGAACAACCAACGAAAAAAGAGTTTCACCCATCTCATTTTGGCTGCGTTCCTGTTTGGGCGGGTTTTTGGATGGGTACTGGCTTACCAAGGTACTCGAGAACTGCGTAAGCCACAGCTTCGGCTCGAGCCACAGACTCATCGGCATTTTGCAGTAAGTCTTTGTCTGTTTGGCTGGACAAATACCCAAGCTCTAAGACTACTGCCGCTTTCGGAGCGCGTTCAAGCGCGGTATGACTGGTTAATCCTGACACTCGAGCCGCACCGTTTGGGACACTGAGAATCCTGGCGCTAATCATATCAGCTAAACGCTGCGAAGCCGCTCTGGGCGATAAGAACCGCGCCAGTAATTTACGGTCACGCTCTGATTTTGGATTTTCTAAGGCATTGCGTCCAGCTTCTAAAATTCCTTCGGCGGGTGCATCTGGCGATAGGTAAAAAATTTCTGCTCCACTGGCAGTCGTATTTGGCATACTCGACAGGTGCAAACTAATCAGCACATCGGCTTTGACCGACAATGCCTGACGTTCTAACAGTGAAATACTTTTATCGGTGTCCCTTGTGTACTTAATTTTTACGCCACGCGGTGCAAGAATCGCAGCAATTCGCCGAGCCATACTGAGCGCAATTTCTTTTTCGCGTAAATTCCCAACCACAATTCCCGTGTCCGTTCCGCCATGCCCGGGGTCTAAGACCACAATACTTGGGCGTGAATCAAGGGCTATATTTAAGCGATCAAAACGCGGACCGACATCAATAATCACCCGGGCTGGAATGCCAGAAGAAGCTGCCACGGCAAAGACTGAATACCCAAAATCGGGCTTAAGATTAATTCGTACCTCGAGTTTATTGGCATTTTGTTTGACCTCAAAAATATCCACGAATTTACCACCGACTTGGTAGGGTGCGGCATCACCAGACACAAAACGCAAGGTCACAATCAAGACATTTTTTTCAATTCGACTCGAGAAACCCACATCTCTGTCTACTTCTAAAACAATCCGATCCGATTTTTCGGTCTTATCACTCGAGACCGTTCCTAAATTGGCTTGTGGCAAACTGACCAAGTAACGCCCACCAGAATCATCAAAACTGCCGCCAGCCGCCTCGGCAACACTGCGGACTGGAATCAGGATTTTACCATTTGCCCCCATGCCAGCCGCCGAAGATTTGCTGCGAATGCCATTAATCTCGAGTCCATTTGTCCATTGGGTAGCAGCAGCATAAGCGTTATCGGCTAGTGCCAAGCGCAAAACTTTACCGCCTTGTTTTAGCAGCACGGCTTGGTTGGTCATTAAAGTCTCGAGACCCAAAGCCGCCGCGAATTCCAAACCCGCAAAAGCCACACCATTGTACAAAAAGGCTTTTTGGTTGCTGCCCATAACCGTTAAATCTCGAGACTGCACCGCCTGCCCAAGCCCAAGCCAAGCCACCCCAAACAGCAAGACCAGCACAAGCAGCCCTCGAGCCTTGAATGTTGTGCCATTTATCGGCGTGCGTCTCATCGGTGCTTGCCACGTGCGCCTCATCGGTACATCTCCATTTCACGCTTGGCTGACTTGGTTTTTTCGGCTTCACGCTTATCGTGTAGTTTTTTGCCCCTCGCTAGGGCAATCTCGAGTTTAATTCGCCCACGCACAAAATACAGACGGACTGGCACAATTGTTAAGCCTTTACGGGTCACAGAAGCAAATAAATCAGTTAATTCCTTGCGGTGCAGCAACAATTTTCGTTTACGCCGCGCCTCATGATTATTGTAGGAAGCCTTGCCATACGGCGGAATATACAAATTTTCTAAGTACAACTGATTGCCCTCAAAACGGGCATAGGAATCCCTAAAATCCACTCCACCACCACGCATGGACTTAATTTCTGTGCCTCGCAATTCGACTCCAGCCTCAAAGCGATCCAGCAATTCAAATTCAAAACGAGCGCGGCGGTTCTCGAACATGAGTGTATTGTAACCAAGCCATATGAGGACTGTGAAGAAACCTATCATCACCTATTTCTTATAGACTAAGCCCATGACCGTTCTTCCTAAAATTTCACCCCATATTTTTGGCTGGTATGCCGTGGCTGCTTTTACAAACCTCAGTCTAGGCTTAACGGCTGCCCTTAAATTTGTGGATGGCAACCTAGCCCTGTTGCTGGTTCTCTCGAGTACCGCCGTGGTGATTGCCCTAGCTTGGGCAACTTTGGCGCAAACTGGTCAGAATTGGGTTTATGCAAGTAGCCTAGGGGTGGCTGTCTCGAGCTTGCTGGCGGTGTTTTGGGGCGCTTGGGCATGGTTGCTGCCCGGCTTGGTGGCTTTTATCACCATGCTACCGTTGTTGTTGCGGGCTGGTAACTTACCCAGAGGAGCAGAAGCCGACCTCTGGGGCTGGATTTTTGTTTTCCCAGCCGTGTTTTTACTGATTGTTTGGCACTTTGCACCCGCGCTATATGCTCTGGTCTTGTCTTTTTTGAAAAACTTTAATTTCCTTAAACCCCCAGAATTTGCTGGTTTTGAAAATTATACCGTCTTGTTGCGTGACCCAGTGTTCTGGCAGAGTTTACTCAATAGCTTTTGGTATGTGGTTGGAACTGTTCCAGTCGGCATTTTTATCGCCACGATTACGGCGATATTACTCAACGAAAAAGTCAGGGGTTTACCGATATTTCGCACCCTTTACTTTTTGCCTTATGTGACCGCATTAACAGCCGCCGCCGCCGTTTGGAAGTGGATTTACAACCCAGAATTTGGTTTACTTAACGCTGCCCTAGGCACAAAAGTGGCTTGGCTCGAGAACCCCAATGGTCTTTTTGCGATTATTTCTGGTCTCGAGTTACCACAGTGGGCAGCCGGACCGAGTGTGGCATTGTGTGCGATTATGGTCATGAGTATTTGGCATCACCTTGGTTATAGCGTGGTGATTTTACTGGCTGGCTTACAAACCATCCCGCCCGAATACTACGAAGCCGCTAGTTTAGATGGCGCGACATGGTGGGATAAAGTTCGCCATATCACTTTTCCACTTTTATCCGCCACGACCTTCTTTTTGGCAATTACGGGTTTGATTGGTGCATTTCAAGTCTTTACGCAGATTCTGGCGTAAGCACCAGAATCTGCG
>JANNEE010000307.1:0-3453 GCA_031388325.1 Deinococcales bacterium | reverse complement strand
GTTGGTACTGGGTTCTTGAGTGCTGTTGGTGTCATTGCCAATATAATCGGCTTTGTTGTACAAAATACCTGTATCTAAAACTGCGACACGGACATTGGGTGTTCCAGTGGTTGTATCCCAAGCCGAATTGATTTTTGCCATGCCGTAATGCCAAATATTATTGGGGCTGGTGGCAGTGGTCTGCACTGGGTAAAGTGGATCATTAGGGGTGGTGATATGAGCGCGGTCAATATAATTTGGCACTGCCCATTCAACATCGGCTCGAGTGCGGAGTTGGGCAATAAAATTGAGGGTATCCACAGCCACAGGTGACTCGGCTTGAATCCCATCAATGCCGTTCGTGGCTGGGGTATTTTGGGCAGTTAGGACAACTGTTGAACCGTAGAGCGGTTCTTGCTTATCCACAGCTAAAGTGCGTGCGGCAGCCGCACCTATTGCAGAGCTTTTAAATTTAACAATGGCTTGTCCTTCAACAAATTCGGCTTCTTTAGGAATACCCAAGGCTTCAGGGCTACTAGAGGTGACATACGGCACTTTAATTGTCCCAGAATAGGTTAGCCCAACAGGAGTGACAATATAGGTCGGGGCAGTCGAGATTTTAATGTTATCAAACTGAATTTTTGTGCAACTGGTACAGCCTGTCAGGGCTGCATTTGGTCCGCCACGGAAAGCAATTTCTTTTGCCCCAGCAATACCACTGGCTCGAGTCACAACGTTGGTTGTATTGGCGACTCCTTCTTCTGGGCTGCGGGTAAAACGCATCACGGGTTCGTTGGCGACCACAAACGACATTCTAAAACGGTAAGGATCGTTGGCAGCCGTTGCGCCTTTTGGTATTTTCAAAGCTATCGTCACTTCGCCGGTATCGCCAGATGCAAACGCCCGTGTCCAAGTTGGGGTAGCGGTGGCACAATTGGCGGTGCAGCGCCGTGCAACATAGCCATACTCGAGAACTTCATCGGTGTTATTAATATAACCAGCAGTTCGGGCTTGTTGGCTGGCAAGGGCGGCTTCGCTGATATGGAAAAATTGCAAATCGGCTTTATTGGCATCTACAGTGGTGGTATCGTTTTGCATTGTATGGGTTGGTTTGACTTTCTGGGCATCAGTCGCGCTGGTAATCGGGTTGTTACCAAAGTCAAGGATGGTATTTAAGGCAGTTCCACCAATATTGGTGCTTTTAGCAACTGCGTAGAGCGTTAGGTTGTCAAAGGCTTGGTTGGCAGTGATTTGAAAAGTTGCAGTAATGAAATTATCGGTATTGCCTATGTTGCTGATGTTCTGGTATGTGCCGGGGGTAATAAAAGTGACCGCAGAATCGGCTAATGCCGCCGCAGGACGTATTTGTCCAGAGTTGCCGTCTGAACCAATTCCTAAGCTGGTTACGCCAACAACCCCAACAGAAAGATTGTTAATGGTGTCTGGCTGTTTATTTGGGGTTTGGGTACAAGCCGCTAAAGCCACAAAACCAATCAAAACCGACGAAATTATTTTGTGATTCATTGTTCACCGCTTTCTAAGAAGTCTTGACCGTAGGTCTCAAAGTCACTGCTAAGCCCATTTGTACCTATTGGCAGAGACACCCCTGTGAGTGCTACGTATTGGTTTTGTGGCTCGAGATTTGGCTTTTGATAGGGTTGCTTCCGAGTTTGTTCGATCATTTATTCCTCCGTGTCAAATTGTTATTTTAGAATTAGTCTACCCTTAGAAACCCAGTTAGTCGAAACTGAGAAGTCAACCAACTTTTGGATAGTCTATTCCCCAACCCTTTGACTTGTATACCAGTTTAAGCGGGCAGCGTCACACCAGCGTTAGACGAAAAGTGACCTTCAAAAGATGTAAAAATGCAATCAGACTCGAGCTATAAAACTAGCCTAAGTCTGAACTGATAAACAAAATCTAATAATGATCTAATTTAGAAAGCACATCTCGAGCCTCGGTAGGGTCGGTAATCGCTAATTTAGTGCCACCTTCAAAGTACAACACCAAACTGACATTGCTGCCCGAGGCTTGGGCTGGTGCATTGCGTCCAACTCCTGCCCCTAAACTACCAGAGACTTCGTAATACTGAATGCTCTCGAGATTCACACCGCGATGCCCGACCCGTAAAAACTTTGCCATAAGTAGAGTATAAACCAAATTTGGATTCGCTAAATTAGTGAACTGGCTTAAGTCTCAAGCGGTGGTAATTGCTCATACAAACTCGATAAAACCACTTCAAAATCTAAACTTGGGAATTGCAATACAGCATTCCCCTCGAGCTTTTTATAACGCCATTCAGCCCCATCCCTTGAGAACACTTCGGCAATCGGTTCAACTTGCGAAAGCAATACATACTGCTCCAAACTTGGGATTTGTTGATAGGCTTGCCATTTCTCGCCTCGGTCTATGGCTTCGGTGGTGACTGACAAGACTTCAACAATGATTGTTGGACGGTGCTTAACTCGAGCTTGGTCAAGTGACCTGTCGCAGTACACAAATGAATCTGGATAATACCCCTTACCACTTGGGGTTCGTACCAGCACATCATTGGATTGTGCATAACAGCCTTTTGGAAAGGCTTTGTTCAAAAGCATTGCGGTTAAAATAATTGCCAGTAAATTATGTCTATCTGTTCCGCCAGCCATAACAAACAGATTACCATCTACAAACTCATGGCGTTCTTGACTATGAATTTCAAAGGCAAGAAAATCTTCAAAAGTCGCTTGGGTTTTGATAGGTGCATCTCTGGTCATGGGTTTAGTATACTCGAGGGTCATGAGGTCGGTATACTCGAGTGAGTAAAAAATTCCCCTCGAGCCTCGAGGGGAAAATCTTTTAAGGTATTTTAGCGCCTTGGTCCACGGTCACGGTCCTTAAAACCATCTTTACCACCACGGTCTGGGCGTGGTCCGCTTGGGCGGGCTGCCCTTGCAGGGACTTTACCCTCGAGATCTGGGCGGCTCAGGTCTATTTTGCCACGGTCATCTATGTTCACGACCTTAACTTGGAGCTTATCGCCAACGTTAAGCTCATCTTCGACTTTGGCAATCCGTTCCTCGTAAATTTGGCTAATGTGCAGCATTCCATCAAGTCCGGGGATGATGTTAATAAATGCACCAAATTCCATGATTTTCACAACTGTGCCGTTGTAAACCCCACCCACTTTGGCTTCTTCGGTACTGCCTTGAACCCGCTCGAGAACCGCTTGGGCGGCGGCGGCATCGGCAGAGTAAATTCGTACTGTGCCGTCTTGTTCGATGGTGATTTCCGCGCCCATTGCCTCGAGTTCGCGGATGTTCTTACCGCCAGGTCCGATGATTCCACCGATTTTTTCGGGTGGAATTTTGGTGGTCAGAATTCGTGGCGCGTATTGGCTCATGGTGGCTTTAGGAGCGCTAATCACAGCGTCCATCTTATCGAGAATATGAATTCGGGCAACACGGGCTTGCTCGAGGGCTTCGCGCATCAGGC
>JANNEE010000292.1:0-11463 GCA_031388325.1 Deinococcales bacterium | reverse complement strand
AAATTGTTTATTTCTAAATGCTCAAAACAAACAGACCGTTCAAACAATTGTTCGACCACTACGAGAACTGGGAATTCCAGCAGCAGGAATAGTTGATATAGACTTTCTAAAAGATGGAGGGCTTCCTCTCACCCGTACTTTGTCTTCACTTAATATTCCAGAATTAGAACACACTGCTTTGTCCAATACTCGTCAACAGCTTAAAGCAAAGTTTGATGAAACGCAGCAAAATATGAAAACCCAAGGTGGTATTGATTTACTCACTGGTACTAATCGTGAAGCCTGTCAAAATTTTTTGGACAAGATGGGTGAGTATGGTCTTTTTATCGTTGGTAATGGTGAACTCGAGTCATGGCTTAAACATCTTCAAATATCAGGGCATGGTCCAAATTGGTTAATAAGTATGTTTGAGAAAATGGGAGAAGAACAAGAAACGGATAGCTATATTAAACCATCAGAAGACGATGTTTGGAAATTTCTCTTCTTAGTTAGAACTTGGCTTCTGAACCCACAAAGAAAAGGAATCCCAACCTAAATGGAAACTACCATTTCCTCCCTCCTCGAGTCGCGCATCTTGGTTCTTGATGGTGCAATGGGAACAATGATTCAGCAGCATAATCTGCATGAAAAAGATTTTCGCCACTTTAGAGGAGTATAAATAAATCATGACTCAAGTAGCTTTATTTGACACTCCAGTATCCGCTTTTCAACCACAATTCTATTGTGGTGATGCCCTCCTGGTTTTACAAACATTTCCGAGTGCCAGCGTGGATTGTTGTCTAACCAGCCCTCCTTATTGGGGACATCGGGAATACGAAAGTGCTGGAATTGGACTCGAGGCGGATTACACTGATTATGTGCAAGGACTTATGCAAATTTTGCTCGAGGTTAAACGGGTCTTAAAACCCACGGGTTCATTATGGTTAAACCTTGGAGACACCTACTTAGATAAACACTTGATGGGCATTCCATGGCGGGTTGCACTGGCTTTAATGGATCATGGTTTTATTCTTCGTAATAGTGTTATTTGGAATAAACTTAAAGGCGCACCTGATAATTCCAAAGATAAATTGCGTAATCTGCATGAGAATATTTTTCATTTTGTCCAATCTAAAAACTATTTTTATGACACAGATGCAATTCGTAATAAGCCTCGAGCCAGTAAAGTCCAGAATGGCAAAGTAATCTCGGCTACAGGTGTGAGTGGTGTGCGCTACAAACGCCAACTCGAGCTTTCCACAGCTTTAACTGATCCCGAGAAACAAGCCGCTTTTCAGGCTTTAGAAAGTGTTCTAAACGACGTAACCACAGGTAAAATCTCGGATTTTCGTATGGTCATACGAGGGCAACAACGCACCACCCACTCCAATCAGCAAAAAGTTTCAGGACGCGCTCGGGAACTCGAGCAGAAAGGATATTATTTTCTTAAATATCATCCAAATGGTGCTAAACCCAGTGATGTTTGGGAAATAATCCCCGAAGATACGCAAAAACGCGAAACGCATTACGCCCCATTCCCAGAGGATTTATGCCGCATTCCAATTCTTGCAACTTGCCCAGAAAACGGGTTAGTGCTAGACCCTTTTTGTGGCACTGGCACAACCATGTATGTAGCTCAGCAACATAAGCGCCAAAGTATTGGAATTGACGTATCGTCAATGTACTTAGAAATTGCTAAAAAACGGTGCGAGCAATGAGTGCGCTGCTCGAATTATTCGGGCAATCTGCCCAAAGCCAAGCCAATTGGCAAACTGTGTTACTCGAGCAGAATTGTCCGTACTTAAATCGCAAATGCGTTAAAACCCGTAAAAGTAGTCCTGAAATCGCCATTGGAACGTGCAGTGTTGCGTACAGTCAGCACACCGAAGGGATGATTATTTGTCCGCACCGAATGCTCGAACGACAACAAATTTTCTTTGATTGTCTGCATTTACTCGATCATGTACCAGGTAATCAGTTGCATATTGTGCCAGAAATCAGTATTCCAGGTGGTAGCGTAGATTATTTTTTGGTCAGCGCAAAGAACAACAAAGTTCAGGATTTTGTGGGCATTGAAATACAAACCCTTGATACCACAGGCAGCCTTTGGAATGAGCGCCAAAAATTTATTTTAGCCCGAGGGCAAGCTGCGATACTCGAGAATACAAAGAGTTTTGGTATGAATTGGAAAATGACTGCAAAAACCATTCTGGTACAACTGCACCACAAAATCCAAACTTTCGAGCATTTGGGTAAGCATTTGGTATTGGTAATTCAAACTCCGCTCGAGACGTATATGCGCCAAGAATTTAATTTTTCAAGTATTAGTAACGCCAAGTCTACCGATTCATTGCAAGTCCATGCGTACAAACTGCAAAACAATCAGATTCAACTCGAGCAACGATTCAGTACCAATGCCATTGGAATAGCCGAAGCGCTCGGGCTACAAGCTGAAGCCAAACTAGAACTCGAGATTATACAAGCTCAACTCGAGATGAAATTAAATCCACAAAATGTTCTACAAATTAAAGTTTGAATATCAGGGAAAAAATGAATCACGAAACTAATCTTTCCAAACTTCTCGAGTCACGCATTCTTGTTCTTGATGGCGCAATGGGAACAATGATTCAGCAGCACAATCTGCATGAAAAAGATTTTCGTCACTCGAGTTTTACGAGCATCCAAAGTTTATTTGGCGATAACGACCTACTCTCTATCTCCCGCCCAGACATCATTCAAGGCATTCACGAAGCGTATCTCGAGGCTGGGGCGGACATTATCAGTACCAATACTTTTAATGCCACAGCCATTAGCCAACTCGATTACGAAATGCAAAGCCAAGTGCGGGAAATTAACCTCGCGGCGGCAAAAGTGGCAAGGGCTGCCGTGGATAAATTCCAGAGTCTCGAGCAACCACGTTTTGTGGCTGGGGCGCTTGGTCCGACTTCTCGCACGGCAAGTATCAGCCCTAAAGTTGAGGATGCTGCGTTTAGGAACGTAACTTTTGATGAACTGGTGGAAACGTACACCGAACAAGCTACGGCACTTCTGGATGGTGGTGTGGATTTACTGCTGCTCGAGACGATTTTCGATACCTTAAACGCCAAAGCTGCATTGTTCGCGCTCGAGAATTTGTTTGAGGCAAGGGGGCAACGAACCCCGTTAATTATTTCTGGTACAATCACCGACCAATCTGGACGAACCCTTTCTGGGCAAACCGCCGAAGCATTTTATATTTCGGTCAAACACACCAAACCCCTTGCAGTCGGCTTAAATTGTGCCTTGGGCGCTGAGATGTTCCGCCCACATCTTCGGGCGCTCTCGAGCATTGCAGGTGAATTTGTCAGTTGTTACCCGAACGCTGGGCTGCCCAATGCCTTTGGTGAGTACGATGACACCCCCGAGTACATGGCGCAAGTGCTGGGAAATTTTGCCAAGGAGGGGCTGCTGAACCTTGTGGGTGGCTGTTGCGGCAGCACCCCAGAACATATCAGGGCGATTGCCGATGCGGTGCGTGGTCTCGAGCCTCGGCGGGCGCAAGGGGCTTTGGCGGGTCAGGGCGACCACAAGCGACCCAAGCCCGAAGGTGCTGCTTTTGCGGTCAAGAAGGGTCGCCCCTACGAGAAACTGCCAATGTTTTCTGGTCTCGAGCCTTTGGTCATTACCTCAGACACGAATTTTGTAAACGTTGGTGAACGCAGCAACATCACGGGAAGCCCAAAGTTTTCCAAGGCGATTCTCGAGGGTGATTTTGAGGCGGGTCTGGTGATTGCACGGCAGCAAGTCACGGCTGGGGCGCAAATTGTTGATGTGAACATGGATGAGGGGCTGCTAGATTCCGAAGCCGCAATGGTGAAATTTCTCAGTCTAGTGGCGGGTGAACCAGAAATTGCTCGAGTGCCTTTAATGATTGACTCGAGCAAATGGGATGTTCTCGAGGCGGGCTTAAAGTGTGTGCAGGGCAAAGCGATTGTCAATTCTTTAAGCCTCAAAGATGGTGAACTCGAGTTTAAGCGCAGAGCCGAACTGGTGCGGCGTTATGGTGCGGCGGCGGTGGTGATGGCGTTCGATGAAGCTGGACAAGCCGATACACTCGAGCGGCGCAAAGAAATCTGCTCGAGGGCGTACAACATTTTGGTCAGTAACGGTTGGGATGCCACCGATATTATTTTTGACCCGAATGTGCTGACAGTTGCCACAGGCATCGAGGCACACAATGGTTATGCACTGGATTTTATTGAGGCGACCCGTTGGATTAAAGAGAATCTGCATGGGGCGCTGGTTTCGGGTGGCATCAGCAATGTGTCATTTAGTTTTCGCGGCAATAACACAGTTCGTGAAGCGATGCACAGCGTCTTTTTGTACCATGCCATCAAAGCTGGCTTGGACATGGGGATTGTCAATGCAGGGATGCTCGAGGTTTTTGAGAATATCGCTCCAGACTTGCGTGATTGTGTCGAAGATGTGATTTTGAACCGCCGTGAAGATGCCTCTGAACGGCTGCTCGAGATGGCAAATACCGTCAAAGGCGAAAAGAAATCCGAAACCAAAAAACTCGAGTGGCGCAGCCTAGATGTCGAAAAACGCCTCGAGTTTGCACTGGTGCAAGGCATTGCCGACTTTATTGAAACCGATGTTGAAGAAGCAAGACACTTGTTTGCTCGTCCGCTTGAGGTCATCGAACAACCGCTCATGCGTGGCATGAATGTGGTCGGAGATTTATTTGGGGCTGGCAAAATGTTCCTGCCGCAAGTTGTGAAGTCGGCTCGAGTGATGAAAAAAGCTGTGGCGTACCTAACCCCGTTTCTCGAGGCAGATAAATTAGGAAGTGGCTCGAGTAGTGCGGGTAAAGTGCTGATGGCAACCGTCAAAGGCGATGTGCATGACATCGGTAAAAATATCGTCGGGGTGGTGCTGGGTTGCAATGGCTATGAAATTACCGATATGGGCGTGATGGTTTCGGCTGAACGCATTCTCGAGAAAGCCCAAGAAATTGGCGCGGACTTAATCGGCTTATCGGGCTTAATTACGCCAAGTTTAGATGAGATGGTCTTTGTGGCTCGGGAAATGACGCGCTTGGGAATCACCACGCCGCTTTTAATTGGTGGAGCAACCACTTCTAAGGCACACACGGCTGTAAAAATCGAACCTGTTATCAGCAGTCCAGTGGTTCATGTTTTGGATGCCTCAAGAGCCGTGACCGTGGCGCAAAAACTCTTATCTGCCGAGCGCGATTCGTACCACACGGACATCAAAGCCCAGTATGCCGCCCTGCGTGCCGCTCGAGCCGAACGCACCATTAAATTTTTAAGTCTCGAAGAAGCACAAACTAAAAAACCAATTCTTGAATTTGCACCTGTCAAACCCACTTTTTTAGGAACAAAAACCCTCGAGTACAGCATTTCAAGTTTGCGTCAATTGATTGATTGGACACCATTTTTTATAGCATGGGAACTCAAAGGGCGTTATCCGTATATTTTTGATGATGCCGCCGTTGGCAAACAGGCTAAAGAATTGTTTGAGGATGCCCAAAACATGTTGGATATGCTCGAGACCAAACTCACAGCCAAAGCCGTGATTGGTTTCTGGGCAGCCAATGCCGTGAACGATGACATTCATTTGACCGTAGGGGCGAGGTATGCCTCGCCCAACCTTGCCGATGCCATTGGCTCGAGCAAAACAGGGCAGACACAGGGGTCTCTTGACCATAAGATGCACCTTCGGGCATGGTCGCCTGCCCCTACGGTTTTGCACACCATTCGCCAACAACGTGACCAGCGCGAGGCAAATACCGCCTTATCTGATTTTATTGCGCCACTCGAGTCTGGGGTGCAGGATTATGTTGGGGCGTTTGCCTGCACCATCCACGGGGCAGAACAGGTGGCTCGAGATTATGAACAGGGGCTAGATGATTACAATTCAATTCTGGTCAAAGCCCTAGCAGATCGTCTCGCCGAGGCACTCGCAGAACAGCTTCATGCCGATGTGCGCCGCCAGCATTGGGGTTACGCTCGAGATGAAAGTCTAAGCACTCAAGATTTAATCAAGGAGCGCTATAACGGGATTCGCCCAGCACCGGGCTATCCAGCCCAACCAGACCACACCGAAAAAGCCACGATTTTTGCACTTCTGGGGGCAGAGCGAATTGGTTTAGAATTGACCGAAAGTTACGCCATGACCCCTGCTTCAAGTGTCTCTGGTTTGTATCTTGCACATGCTGACTCGAGGTACTTTGCAGTTGGGCGCATTGCAAAAGACCAAGTAATGGATTATGCAGTGCGTAAAAACATCAGTCTCGAGGTGGCAGAACGTTGGCTCGCACCGATTCTTGGATATGAACCAATTCCATCTGGGCTGTGAACCCTCAACGTAGTTTTACTCAAGACTGTACTCGAGTTGACCAGTGGCTTCCGCGAATTCAATTCGCATTTTTTGTGTGCCTGTCGGTAGGGTCAAGCGAAGATTAAAGTCATCCACCCATTCGCGTTTGATTGTGCCGTTTATTTTTAAGGTGATTCGCCCCTCTTTGAGTGTTCCCCAAACCCGCAGACTCGAGGGGCGCTGTAGCTCAAAAACTCGCTCGATTGGGCGTTTACTATGGCTTAAGAAAGCGGGTGTGTACGGCGGGTAGCCGAGATAAAAGTTGCCGTAAACTTGAAAAGTAATGATGGTGAAGTACACCAGTAAGCCGCAGATAATCAATGCCCATTGCCAGCGCTTAAATTTGTACATGGACACCTCTAGGTTAATCTACTCGAGTTCTTGGTGGTGCATGTCCTTGCAACCATTTCATCTTTGAAGTCGTAAACTATTTCTATGAAACCCAATCTTCCCTCCGACCAAAAAGCCCGTGATTGGCTGACACAAATAGATCAAAGCTCCTCTTGGTTGCCCTTGGGCGCTTTTTTACTGGCGTTGTTGTTCACGCCGCTCGGGACACTGTGGTGGTTGTGGCTTTTGGTGATTGGTGGCTTGTTCTTGGCACAGCGCCTACAACCGAGTACCGCCGTGCTTTGGGCGGTGGTGGCTTTGGCGGGTGGGATTTTAACGGCGGGGGCGTGGAATCCGCGTACCCTCAGCCCAGCTTTGCGGAACGAACCGAACGATTTGCAAACTTTGGATTGGTCTGGGGTGCAACGTCTCGAGATTCGGGGTTTTAATGGCAATTTGCGCTTAAATGTCCGTGAAACTGGTGGGGATTTGCGTTTGGAGCGTAAAGGCGGGGCGAGTGTGGCACTCGAAAAACGCGGCGATACCTTGCGTTTGGTGGCGCGTAAACCCTTTTTTAGTTTCTCGAGTGGGGTACATATGGTTTTGGATATTCCACCGAATTTGTTTTTGAATCTTCAAACCAGCAATGGTGGTGTACGAATCGAGGGTTTAACCCGTGAAATTCTAGCCAAAACCAGCAATGGACGAATCGAAGTACGAAATACAGGTAAAACCAAGGCGAACCTCGAGACCAGTAATGGCGAGATTATTCTGGAACGCCTAGCTGGAGAAGTAAAAGCCAAGACCAGCAATGCTAAAATTCGGGTTTTACAAAGTTCAGAGGTGCGGCTTGGATTACAAACCAGCAATGCCGATGTGCAACTTGAAAATGTGGGTTTACAAAACAACACCACTTCAAGTGTCGAGAGCAGCAATGGAGCGGTGCAACTCGAGCATATTCGTGCCAGCAGTGGCTTAACGATTCGTGGCAGTACCAATAATTCACGGGTTGAAGTGGATTTACCTGAGTTTGAGGTTCGGCTCGAGGATCAGCGTTTTGAAGCCCTTAAATCTGGCTTTGGGATGGCGGTTCTCGAGGTGCGTACCAGTAATGAACGTATTGTGGTGCGTTAGTCAAGCCGCCAACGTATTGTGGTGCGTTAGTCAAGCCATATTGTGATGGGTTAATTTTTGCTATTCTATCGGCAATGGCAATTTCGGGTACAGTTCTGCTTGATAAGTACCGCATTGTGCGCCCGATAGCCCGTGGCACATCGAGCGTTGTCTATTTGGCTTTCGATATGTTTGGTGCGCCTTTTGCGGTGAAATTATTCCCGCCTGAACTGGCTTCTCGAGCCGACCGTGAGTATTTGGTGGGCAGCCGTTTGCGCCATAAAAACGCCAATCCAGTCCTGGCGCGGATTGTGGTCGAAGGGCAGCCAGGGGTTTTAATGCCATTTGCTCCGGGGGTGCGTTTCTCGGAGTATGTTTCGCAACATGGGCTGGTGCAGTTCTTAGCGGTTTTTTCTCAGGCACTCGAGGGGTTATCGCACATGCACGAACAAGGAATGGTGCATCGAGATTTTAAGCCAGAAAATCTGGTGGTCTCGCCGGGTGAAACTCCCAGTGGACTCGAGGTTAAGCTGATTGATTATGATTTATCTGGTCCAACCTTAGAATTTTTTAGAGACCGAATCACGCCGGGGACAGTCGCCTATATTTCACCCGAAGCGATTCAGGGTTTGCCGTTATCGCCTGCGGCGGATTTATACAGTGCTGGGGTGATGTTGTACTGGGGGATTACGGGGCAGCATCCGTTCGATGGCGACCCGCAAGAAGTGCTGCAAGCGCATCTGCATCATGTGCCGCCAGAACCCTCGAGTGTGCGCGATGGCAGAATTTCTCATGTGTTGGACCGAGTAGCCATGCGTTTATTACAAAAAGATGCTGCTGCGCGGTATCCAGATGCAATTTCGGTGCTGACCGAACTGAGTAAATTGACCACCATTGAGTATTAAATTGTGGGCGTGTTTTCAGTCAAATTGCGTCCTAGACCTACTATCAATCGTAAGCAAGGGCGGTGTATTGTCTAGTCAAGCTAACTTAGGATAGGAAAGGATGCCGACAATGCTAAACTTCAAAGAAAAAACTGTACCCAAAGAAGCCATAGCCTATTGTCGCGGTATCACCTCGCACCACAGCAAAACTTTTTACTTTGGCAGTTGTTTTTTTCCTTTTAAGCAACGTCAAGCAGTCTGGGCGGTTTATGCGGCTTGCCGAATTGGTGATGACACCGTAGACGAATTGGTTGGACAAGAAGCTCGGGAGGCTTTAGAAACTTGGCGGACTCGAGTTGAAAATGCCTTAGCGGGTAAGCCAGACCATCACCCAATGGCACAAGGTTTGGCTTGGGCAGCCGCCCAGTACCCAATCGAATATGCACCTTTTCACGAATTGTACCTTGGGCTGAAAATGGATTTAGAGCAGCACCAATACCAAACCCTTGACCAACTGATGCTCTACTGTCGCCGTGTGGCTGGTGTGGTGGGATGGATGATTACCCCAATTGCTGGCTTTGATGGCGGAGCAGCCACTTTAGAGCAAGCCTTAAAACTCGGTATGGCAATGCAAATCACCAATATTTTACGTGATGTTGGCGAGGATTTAGAACGTAACCGAATTTACTTACCGATAGACCTGATGGCAAAACATGGTGTGACCGCTTTTGACCTCGAGCAACGCCGCGTGACCCCCAATTACATTGCCTTAATGCGTGAACTCGACTGTATTGCCCGTCAACTTTACCGCGAAGGCTGGTGTGGCTTACCGCACCTGCATGGTGCAGCCCGAATTGCCGTGGCAGTCGCCGCCAAGTCCTATGAGGCGATTCTTGGGGCGCTCGAGTTAAATGGTTTTGATAATTTTCATAAACGCGCCTCGATTTCTGGGCAGAAAAAGCTCGCCATGATTCCCACGGCGTACCTCGAGTTACAACGCACACGGCATCTGCATTAGCTCATCCTTTGGTGGGATGACAAAGTTGCTTTTGAACCGCCAGAATAAAGCCATGCGAATTGGAATGGTTTTGGTTATCACTGGTGTTTTGCTGTTTGTGGCAACACTGCCAGAATCGGTTTGGTTATCTCGAGGGCAAAGCACTGAGAGCCGTACAGGTACGGTGATAAATAATGTCTTGGTCTCGGGAACAACAAGCAGCACCGCAAGTTATGAATTGGTGGACATCAACACCCTTGTCCTCGAGACCTTTTCGGGCAATATCGAAGTTGAAATCAGCCACACCATGAGTTCTTTGGGCGAATTTGAAATAAAAGAAAAAGCCGATGATAAACGTGGAGTGGTGCAAAAAACGCCTGTTCTCGAGCGAAAAGGTAATGTGCTGAGTCTTAAAGCCATAAAACCCAATACTTGCCTCAATTGCAGCATCAGTTACCGCATCAAACTTGGTAAAGCCATGCGTTTAGAGCTTCGAGCCGACAACGGCGATATAACTGTGGTTGGTTTAAGCAATAGTATTAAGGCAAAAAATACCAATGGTAATATTGCGATTTCTCAGACTGGCAAAACGGTACTAGACCTACAAAGTAACAACGGCGACATCACCCTCGAGGATTTAGCATTGGTGGCGAGCAGTCAAAATAAAATTCGCAGCGAAAACGGCGGTATTGTTTTGAAGCAACTCAAGAACACCACTGGTTTACATCTGTACGGAACAATCAAAAATGGAAATTTTGTTTCAGACCGCGACGATTTACAAATGAGGACACCCGACAACGATCAATTCCAAGCCAATTTGAACGGTGATAATCCTGCTCGAGTCGAGTTATTCAGCAACAATGGCGATATTACCCTCGAGTGATGAAATCTTAGGTATTGGTCAGTATCCAGACTCGAGTCACGCTGTTGTCACGCTGGGCTGGCATAATCAAAGCATGAAGAAAATAATGCTGGTTGGTTTATTACTTGTCTCGAGTCTGGTTGTGGCACAAACCAAACGCGGTTTACTTGACCATTGGCAAAAAATGCCGAAGAGTATTTATGATACGTCTAACCGCAAAGTTATTGTTCAGGACGTTAAAAACGATTACCTCGAGTTCAACGGCGGCAAAGATGGTTTTTGGGAAGGTACTGGCGAATTTGCTGTTTGGCGCAAAAAGAATGGTACGGATTTAATCGGTATCACCGCCACAGGTTGTGGACCAGCATGTACGACCACAGATTTAATTTTTGCAATTTGGAACAGTAAAACCTACACCAAGCAAAACAACACCATACCCAAATTCTCGAGTTCACAACTCGATGCAATGCTGGGCGTATACAACAAAAAACGTAGTGAAGAAAAAATTACATTAGCCGAACAAGGTTGGTACTTCAAGTTTCCACAAACAGGCACAACCATCGAAGTTCTCGAGCCAACTGGCGAATTTGCGCTTGGGTACTACAAATTTAATGGCTCTGGTTTTATTTTTGAGGTTGCCAAATGAAAAAAATACTCATCGGAATACTTTTTGGCTCGAGCCTAATCGCTCTTGCACAAAGCACACCCAAAGCTGTGCTACTGCGGCTTGACCTAGAAGAAACCGTAATTGTTGGGGCGCTCGAGGGCAACACATGGGCAAAAGGCGAAGACTTAAGCGCTGGCAGCCAAGCCTATATCAAAAATGGCTTGAAAACTGTTTTACTCAGTAACACTGGCACAATTGGCAAAGCCATGGCTGGTGGGAAAATCGAAACGGGGAGTATCTGCGATTGGGT
>JANNEE010000229.1:0-2226 GCA_031388325.1 Deinococcales bacterium | reverse complement strand
CACCGCTTCGGTCACACAAATAACCAAACCATGTGGCAAGTCCACAATTTCTTCTCGGTGAAAATTCAAGTACCCACAAAAATGCTTAAAAGCCTCATCAGTTGGACTTAAATCCACACGCATCAGCACAAGGCTGCGTTCGAGACCAATGGCACGAAGACTTGGCAAGAAATTGGGGTCAGAAATACTTATGTTTCCAGATGGCACATAAATTATTTTGGTATTTAAGGTCGGTTCAGCCTCGAGTGCAGTTTTTAAGGCATCCCAGTCTTTTCCACTGGCATACATTGCAAATGCCACGTAACCAATTTTGGCTAGGCGGTGCAGAGTTAGTAAATGCCAGAATTCTTCGGCTTGGTTGGCACTGAAATTCTCGAGTGGATTCATAGCAGTTCTTGGACAATTGGGTGAACGTCGTACCACGGGTTTGGGTCGTCATTGCGGTACTCGAGAATGCTTAAGTTATAAAGTAATCCTCGGTCAATTTCATTATTTTCTATGCTTTTACTGGCTTGAATTTCTTTTAATCGCGTTTTTTGTTCGGGAGTTAAAAATCTCGAGTATGTTGCGCGTTGTTTTCCAATGGCGGTTTCCACATCAGAAATACTCATTTTTTGGCGGGTTTTTAATGATGCTTGAATACTCGCTCCTGCGGTTAATTCGAGCAAATGGCGTACTAAACCGCCAGATTTTTCAGCTAGTAAATCCAAGACTCCGGTTTCAAATAAACCCTCGGCTACCCGTCGGGTAAGAATTTCTTTAAGATTGTCTAAGCCACGAGCATAGGGCTGATTATCTCGAGTATGGGTTTTGAAATTAGGCAAGTCAAAACTATTAAAGTAACCTTCAATTTGCATAAAGTCATTGCTGTGACGCAATGAAATCGGAAAAGTGTAGATCAAATGCAATGAAATATCAGATAAGGATTTACCGTGATTCAGGAATAATTCTTTACTTTGCTGATCGTCTAGCTTATCAAGGTCTTCAATCATCACGACAATTTTCTTGCTGGTTTCACGTTCAATAAAACGAGCAAGGTCATCTATGGCATTGACCAATTGCTGTAAAACACCATTTAGTTTTTTTCGTACCACTGTTCGGCTGGAACTTTCTTTTCCTAGTCGTGCAAAAGCAGTGAGCAAATTAAAAATACTAGGCTTTAATTCAACTCCCATTTCCGTTTTTTCTTTTGACTCTGTTTCTTGATAAATTTCAGCAAAGAAACTCCGAATTGTCTCAAGCAACTTATCGGGAAGCCTATTTTTAAGTTCTGGGTTGGCTGCTTCTATCAAACCCATACCAATTGCAAAAATAATATCTGTATAGTTCAAATCTCGAATATCAAGTTTTTGGGTCACTGAAAACAACACCACAAAAAAATCTGGTTCGAGTTCGCTTTTTAGACGCGTTAATTCTGTTCCCTTACCTGATCCTCGATGTCCTGTAAATAAAAACCGTGCATAAGAATCTTTACTCGAGCGCAAAAAACGCAGTTGTTCTCCCATCTCGAACCGTTGACTGTGGTCACGTTCAACAAAGAAAGCCACCTCGTCTACATCAAGTGGGTGGGATGAGTCAAGGTTTAAGAAAGCAGCCTCGAGAATATGAGCCTTATTCATCTTCACTAGGTTACACCTTCAAACACAGTTTTGTCAGCGACTTAATGCGAATGCACAACCCCACCAGCCCCATGTGCGTGTCCATGCTCAAGTTCTCCAGTTTCAGCTTCTCGAGTGCTGAGTATTTTAATGCTGTACTCCAAAGTTTTTCCTGCCCTCGGGTGGTTCATATCCACACCCACCCACCCATTGCCAATGCCAATCACCCGAGCTTCTATTGGCTGCCCGGCTGCATCTGTGGCGCTGAATTTTGAGCCGACTTCAGGGTTAGCAATCGGCAAACGGTCTGCCTCTACTTCTATGACTTTGCTTGCATCATGGGCTGGATAAGCATAAGTGGCGGTCAACTCGAGCGGGGCAGTTTTGCCGATGATGGCATCCTCGAGTCCTGGTGGCAGGTCGCGTTCAAAACCGATTAACAGCAGTTTTGGTTTATGGGTGTGTGCCACCACTACGCCCTCGAGTTTGGCTTCGTATTCGATTTGTACGACCATATTTTTAGTAATCATGATTCTATCCTAACAAAGTCTCGCCAAGCGAAAACAGCCCGACGCACTTTCTGATTGGGGATGGTTTTAAGTTGTTGCAAGCGAATTTTGCCATGTCG
>JANNEE010000145.1:0-16490 GCA_031388325.1 Deinococcales bacterium | reverse complement strand
CAGCCCAGTCATTTTTATAGCGCGAAGCCTCCCAAACCGAACCAGAAATGGCTCGAGCCGCCGCAAATTCAGTCACAAAATCGGTTGGGAGTTTAGATTTGCGGTCATACTCTAAGCGCAATAAACGCAGCAACGCACCATCAAAAGAGTCCGCATTTTTGAGTTCTGGCTCGAGGGCTTCAATCAGTTCACGTAAACGCGGGGCAGTGTTTTTTTGATGCAGCAACCGCGCCATGGTTGCCATCTGGTTGGCTCGAGTGGCGGCTGCTCCTTTGGGCATCTGGGTGTCTTTGTCCCAACTGACCAGTTGTGCCACAGCCGTTAAATCCGAAATTTCTGCCAGTAGGTTTTTAAGTTCCTCGAGTTGATTCATGGCTTAGTGTACTTGTTTGATGTTGCTAAAATACACAACCCGTGAAAGTTCAAGCGGCACTGCTTGGGTCGCAGTGCCGCTCCTCGAGACCATTAAGCGACTGGATGATGCTTAGTGACTTCTCCACCAAATAAGTGCTTGGTGTCACCAACAAAGCTGTAATGCAGATAATCATTTTGTGGCACTTCCAAGCTCATTTCCTGCTCAACGCTCATATTTTCCAAATATGCCCGCAAGCAACGAATGCTGTTGCCATGTGCCGAAATCAGGATGTTTTTACCATCGCCAGCACTGCGAAGCAGTTCATGAATAAAAGGGTAAACGCGCATCTCGACCATTTTGACACTCTCGCCATTTGGTGGTGGCACATCGTAACTGCGGTGCCAAATTTTGTACATATCAGGGTATTCTTTTTGAATATCGGTGTGTAAACGCCCACTTAAATCACCATAACTGCGTTCGATGATACGGTCATCGGTGATAATTGGCACACCATACGAGTGCGGCGCAAGCAGAATATCTAAGGTATGACGACAGCGCGATAAGCGACTGGTGTACGCCAAATCAAAACGAATTCCAGATAAGGTCTGTGAAATCTCGGTGGCTTGCTGCACGCCAACTTCGGAGATGTCAACATCTACCCAACCCGTAAAGGTTTTTGTGCCACTTGCGTTGAAGGTCGTTTGACCATGCCGAACAATATAAAGATTGGATGCCATAACGATTTTTATTCTAACAGGTCTGGTGCTAATTCAATACGCCGTTTTAGCGGCTTGTTCTGTTGTACTTCTGCTCGAGATACTGCAAGGCGTTGATGTCAATAAACCCAATGTGGGTAAATCGCTCCTCGAGATTTTCAAGCCCCGCCAACCTTGTCAAGGCAACTTCGGCGGTTTTCGACCAAGCATAAAAATTCTGCCCAGCCCCATGCAGCACCGCTAAAACCCGTGTGGCAATATCTCCTGAAATCGGCAGCAATTGGTCTGGGTTAGGGCGTTCAAACAACAAACGGTGCATGGCAAGTAAACGCTGCAACTCGAGAATTGGGGTGGCATGGTCATCGGAGCGTAAATCAATATAACGGTCATTAAACCCAGCGTAGCCACCACGCTCTCGAGCCACATACAGGGCTGCACTTTGTCGCCCTCTGGCATCACCGCCAATCTTGTCAGCAGCCAGTAACGCCCCCAGTAAACGCTCTGGAAATGGTAATTCGCTACCCGTCAAAAACGTATCCACAAGCGTGTCTATCACATCTGCACCCGTTAAAAGATTACCTTGAGCAGCGTAATTTTGCCCGTAACGCCCACCCGCCCAAGGCTGACATTCAGAGCCTGTAAAACTATAACTATCACCGTTGGTACTGACCACACCGTATTGCCTCGATTGATGCTCAGGGTCGGACTGCTCGAGATTCAAAGCAATTTCGCTTAAACTCGAGCCAGCCTTAAGCATGGCAATTGAACGCACCCCAAAACTGGTATTGGCATAACTTTGGGTGGCAACTGCCCCGACTCCCGCCTCGAGCCACGGAACAACACTACCGACCGCAAGGAATTTACTGGCAACCACCACGCCAAGGTCATGACTGTTTGGGTCTTTGGCGACTAAACTAAAGGTGGCAATAGAAAGCACGGCTACAGTCTACGTTTCTTGGCTACATTTTGATAGACTAGCCGCATGGACAAAAATTTAGACTCGTACCTCTCCGACCTTGGCATCTCGGATGAGAACCAAACCAAAACGCCAGCCGCGCCTCGTAATGCCCCTGTTGTGGCGGTGAGTCCAGTCGGGCGTAGCCCCCGATTAAACGCCAGTGCCGACAGCATTGTCGAAGATTTTTTGACTGGATTACTGGTTCACATTGCCCCCGGGTACAGCGTCGCCGCCAAAGAACGTGGTGAGAACATTTTGGCTGAAATTACGGGCGGCGATTCTGGCAGAATCATTGGACGCGAAGGACGTACCCTAGGCGCAATCGAATTCTTAGCCAACACGGTGCTGGCAAAAGAAGTTGGCGAAAATGCCCCAAGGGTCAATGTAGATGCAGCCGGCTATAAACGCCGCCACGAAGAACGCTTACTCGAGACCGCCCGCCGCGCCGCCGCAAGGGTTCGTAAAACAGGTGAGCCTTTTGAAATGGATGCTCTGGGGGCAGCCGACAGGCGAATTATTCACATTGCCCTGCGTGAAGATGCCTTTGTGGTTACAGAATCGGTCGGCGAAGGCATGGACAGACGCATCATTGTCAAACCAAGGTAATTGTGAACTTACCAATCGGGATACAAGATTTTGCCAAACTGCGTCAAAATCAGCTTGTGTATGTGGATAAAACCATGTACTTCGAGGCTTTTTTGCGAGCGGGTGTGTTTTTCCTGTCTCGCCCAAGGCGTTTTGGTAAATCATTGTTGCTGTCCACCTTAAAAGCCATTTATGAAGGGCGCAAAGACTTATTTCAAGATTTGTGGCTTTATGACAAGCACGACTTTAAGCCGCGCCCAGTAATTCGGATTGATTTTAGTAACATCAGTTTTCGTGACCAATCCTTGCAAAAAGGAATTCTCGAGTGGTTGCAAATCGTAGCTGATGAGTACGGCATAGAACTCCAAGGTGATACTGTTTCCAGTGCTTTTCGTAGCTTGATTCTCGAGTTATCCAAAACCGATAAAGTGGTGGTACTGATTGACGAGTACGATAAACCCATCACTGACTACCTACTCGAGCCAGAAAAAAGAGCAGAACATCAAGCGACCCTCAAAAGCCTATATGGTGTTTTAAAACCAATGGATGCCTATTTACATTTGGTTTTTTTAACGGGTGTTTCTAAAATCGGTAAACTGAGTTTATTTTCTGATCTGAACAACCTCCAAGATATTTCCCTTGATGATAAATACGCGGTCTTGTGTGGTTATACCCACACTGAAATTGAAACGAATTTTCAGGGTCACCTCGAGTCTTTGCAAAAAAAGTTTGCTGTTCCCATGACCGAACTTTGGGAAGCCATAAAGCATTGGTACAACGGATATTCATGGGACTCGGTGCAGAAAGTCTATTGCCCGTTTAGTTTCCTACTTTTTTTAGAACAACAAGAATTCAGGTCATTTTGGTATGAGACTGGCACACCAACCTTTCTGCTTGAAATGATTAAAAAAGCCGCCCTTGACCCACTGCGTTTTAACTCAATCGCACTGGATGAAATGAGCATTTCAAGCCCAAGCCTCGAACGTCTCGAGTCCGTTTCTTTGATGTTTCAGACAGGTTATTTAACGATAAAGCAAAAAATTATCAGCTTACAAGGAACGCGCTATCAATTGTCCTATCCCAATGAAGAAGTACGCCAAGCCTTCTCCAAGGGTCTGCTCGAGGTTTACGCTGAACGCAACATCCATGAACACGGCAGTTTTGGTCTCGAGTTACATGATGCTTTAATTGCGCCAGATTGGACAGTTTTTTTTGAGATTTGCAATCGGGTTTTTGCGGCTATTCCATACGAAATATTCCCCAAGCGCGAAATGTATATGCACAGCTTAATGCACTTGATGTTGGTCAGCACCGGTTTTCCTACTCAAAGCCAAGTACAAACCAGTTTGGGACGCATAGATACAGTTGTAGACACGCCAGAGCAGATTATTTTATTTGAATTTAAGCTCGGTGGTGATGCGGAGACAGCCTTAAAGCAAATCAAAGACGGGCAGTATGCTAAAGGCTACGCCAAAACCGTGATTGGTATTGGTGTGGTTTTTGATGTGGAGCAAAAAAGTATTGTAACGTGGCAAGCGGAGACTTTATCACCCTCTCAGAAACCCTAAAAGCAGCGATTATCCAACTCGAGGTAGCCCAAGTCTCGAGTCCAGTCTTTGATGCACAGTGGCTGCTAATTTTTGCGCTGGGTGCGACTCGAGCGGTATTACTTGAACCGAACCGAATCCTGAGCCATGCCGAACTCGAGACTTATCAATCTTGGGTGCATCGCCGTGCGGCTCGAGAACCGTTGCAGTGGATTATTGGCAGTACCGAATTTTATGGTTTGGAATTAAAAGTGTGTTCTGGTGTGCTGATTCCGCGCCCAGAGACCGAACGTTTGGTGGAACTGACCTTAGATCGGCTAGGTGATTCAGGGCGGGTGGTGGATGTGGGTTGTGGCTCTGGGGCGATTGCTCTTGCCTTAAAATCTGAACGCCCGAGTCTCGAGGTTTGGGCAACCGACATTAACCCTAGTGCAATTGCCTTGACCCTCGAGAATGCCAAGCGCTTAAAGCAAAAAATTCATGTCCTAGAAACTTCTTTGCTGCACGGCTTAACGGGGAAATTCAGTGTGATTGTTTCTAATCCGCCGTATCTTCCCGAAACTGACCTGCTTGAGCCTGAAGTACAACAAGAACCCCGTCAAGCCCTTTTTTCTGGTGCGGATGGTCTGGGTTTAGCAAGGGAACTGGTTTTGCAAGCCCCAGATTACTTGACCAAAAATGGTTTTTTACTGCTCGAGTTAGACCCACGCAATGCTCCGATATTGCAATCCGAGATGCTGCAAACAGGCTGGAACGTATGGCTCGAGGCTGATTTAACGGGGCGCAAGCGTTTTATCATAGGGCAAATAGAAAGTGACATGTTAATTTAAGGTATGTATATTCCAAAACACAATGCCGTGACTGACCAAACCCTTCTCTGGGAATTGATGCGCCAATTTAATTTTGCGCTGCTGATTACCGCCCCAGATGGTTTGCCATTTGCCACCAGTATCCCTTTTACGCCACTCGAGGACACCCAAACCCTCAGCGCCCACATTGCCAAAGCCAACCCGCAATGGCAGCATTTTAACGACAAAGAAGTGCTGGTGGTCTTCCAAGCCGAACATGCCTTCATCTCGAATAGGTGGTACGAACAATTGGATGTGCCAACATGGAATTATGCGACAGTTCATGCGTATGGCACAGCCCGAATTTTGAACGCCACTGAAACCAGAGTGCAACTCGAGACACTGATGCAGCAGCATGGTCACACTGAAGAAATGCCCAAGTATTCACCAAAATACCTTGAAGGACTACAAAAAGCCTTGGTTGGTTTTGAAATCAAAATTACACGGCTCGAGGGTAAATCTAAGCTCTCGCAAAACCGAAGCCTACCAGACCAAAAAAATGTGATTGCCCAACTCGAGCAGCAAGGCGAACTCGAGCGAGGTATAGCAACCCGAATGCAAAGTAACCTAGAAAAAAATCTTTGACTTTAATTTAACGCATTCCGGGAATTTGCAAACTGCTCATCAGTTTACTGGTTTCGGTTTGTTGGGCATCCGCCGCTTTTTTCTGGGCATCTTGAATCGCCACCAAAATCAAGTCCTCAAGGGCTTCAACATCTTCGGGGTCTACCACAATTTTCTCGAGTTTAAGCGCTTTGATTTGCCCACTGCCTGTGCAAGTGGCTTTGACCATCCCGCCGCCAGCACTGCCAATAATATCTAGTGCCTCGAGTTTTTCCTGCATGTCGGCTTGGGCAGACTGGGCTTTTTGCATTTGTTTCATCATTTTTTGGATGTTCATGGGTTTAGTTTAACCCGAGTCGGGATTAAGTCCAAGTAGGTCGTGCTGACCAGACCATTGTCTTAAGGATTTCTTTAATGACTGCTCATTGTGTGTTAAATGACACGAATTTTTACTTAAATCCTGCGACAATACAATTCTAATGAATAGACGTGAAGCCAACAAAACCCTTGCTCTTGCTGCTCTAGGCTCGAGTTTCGCCCTCGAGACCGCTTTGGCACAAACCGCACCAGTTAAAGCCATCAAACTGGTGGATTTAGACAAAATTGATGCCAAATGGAAACCCTTAGAATTTACCTTTGAAAACAGAGCTTGCCTGCTGCAACGGGTAACTGTGCCAAAAGAAAAAACAGACCGAGCTTTGGTGGTCGAAAAAGAGGCTTTTAGCGCCGTCTCGAGACGTTGCACCCACGCAGGTTGCCAAACCGAATTGCCCAAAACCGATGGTGTGCATTATTGCGATTGTCACGGTAGTGAATTTGATGAATTGGGCTTAGTTAAAGCTGGTCCAGCGCGAACACCACTGACAGCCGTTAAGCTCGAGGTTCGGGAAAAAGCAATTTGGGCAGTGGCATTTATTTAAAGAAATTAGCCCACTCCTCGAGATAACTTTGATAGACTACAGCCATGAAACAACACCTGTGGAAATACGCGGTTATCGCTTGGCTGCTTGGCAGTGTTGCAGCTCAGAATTCCAGTTTAAGCGGTGAGTACAAAGTCACTGGATCGCACGCAAGCGGCACAACCTACACAGGCAAAGCCACGATACGGCAAACAGGACAAGTCTATGTGATTGGCTGGACACTGAATGACGGCAGTAGCTACAAAGGTACTGGTGTACTCCAAGGCACGCATCTGGCTGTGGCATGGACTCCTTGCGGTGTCAGTTCGTACACAGTGCGTGGCAGCACTTTAGAGGGCATTTGGGCGGGATGTGGCAACACACAAACAGGCAAAGAAACCCTGACAAAACGCTAAGGCGAAGAGTTTAAGTGCCGTTTTGCAGTCTCGAGAAAACGGTCTCTGCCAAAAGCCAAGGGCAACATTGGGGCTGAGTAGTTTTTTGGTGGACGCAGGCTAGTCCAAGGCTGATGGGCTTCTTTGTTGGCTAAGTTTTGCAGTTCTGGAACAAAGCGTTTGATGTACTCGGCGCTCGAGTCAAATTTTTCGCCTTGGGTCACAGGATTAAAAACCCTAAAATACGGCGCGGCATCCACCCCACAACCAGCGCTCCATTGCCAGCCACCGGTATTACTGGCAAGGTCGCCATCGAGTAATAAGTTATTAAAATGGGCTGCCCCGTCTTGCCAAGGCAACAGCAAATGCTTACATAAAAAGCTCGCCACAATCATTCGCACACGGTTGTGCATCCAACCTGTGCTGCTCAGTTGGCGCATTCCTGCATCTATGATTGGATAACCCGTTTGTCCAGCTTGCCAAGTTTCAAAGTCCAGTGCGTCATCGCGCCAAGGAAAATTATTCCATTCGGGGCGAAACGCCGAATGCTCGAGTTGCGGTTGTGCCACTAAAACATGACGGTAAAAATCGCGCCAGCAAAGTTCTCGTACCCATGCGGTCATGCCGGCTTGGGCGGCTTGGTGGGCGGCGACTCTTGGCGAGAGCGTCCCCAAGTGCAAATCGAGCGACAAACGACTTGTCCCGTTCAGACTGGGAATATCGCGTTTGGTTTCATAATGCAGTCCAACTTGGCGAATAAACTGCTCGAGTCGGTGTTGGGCAGCAACTTCTCCCGCTTTTGGTAAATCAATTGTACTATTTGGTACTGGAATTTTAAGCCCAGAAAAACCATGTGGCTCGAGTTTTTCTAAGGGTGTAGCAATTTGGGGAATCGGAATACTGCTCCATGTGCGCCAAAAAGGAGTAAAAACCTTGTACATTGTGCCACTGCCATTTAAGACCGAGTTCGGCTCGAGAACACAGTCACCAGCCAGTAACTTCAATTCGATTCCAGCCGCTTCTAGCACTTGTTTAACCCGAGTATCTCGGGACATGCCTATCGGTTCGTAACTTTTTAGGGCGTAGACTGCTTTTGCGCCAGACTCTCTTGCCAAACGCAGCAATTCGTTTTCTGGTGTGCCAGCCAAGAGCAGCAAGCTCGAGCCGAGGGCTTGGTAGGATTCTGATAAGGCGTGCAGACAAGCGTACAACCACTCGACACGGTTATTGCCCGTGTAAGGCGCACTTAATAAACTCGGGTCAAGGATAAAACAGGGTATCACTTGCCCTCGAGCAGCAGCCCTTGCCAAAGCTGGATGGTCGTGGGTGCGAAGGTCGGCGCGATGCCAAACAAGAATCATGGTTTGAGCTTATGCGTTTTTTTGGTTGCAGATTGTAAGCGAGGATAAAGGCGAAAGGCAAAAGGCAAAAGGCAAAAGGCGAAAGGCAAAAGGCAATACCTCCTTCGTCCTTCGAGAACATTAAAGATTTGCCAACTGAGTGACCCGCTAATTCAGAACCTTAAGTAAAACGCCAATTGCACCGCCCAAGAATACCGTAGCGATTGGATTTAGGCGCAGTCGAATCAGTAAAAACAGCAGTCCTAAGGCTAGGATTATTTGAAACACCTCGGTGATTGAAACTCGAGCCAAGGTGTAGACCCCACCAACCCCAAATCCAAAACCTATCGGTAAAATAGCGGCTCGAAAGGCTTTGGCAAGGGGTGCGTGGCGAACACGTTGCCATGTTTTTGCCGCCACAATACTGGCAACCATGCCGGGCATGAACATCCCAAGCCAAGCGGCGGCTGCCCCAAAAAAGCCCTCGATGCGGTAGCCATAAAATGCCATTGCCAGCATATTTGGTCCGGGTACAAACTGCCCTAAACTCCAACCATCCACAAAGACCTGAGCGCTGAGCCATTGGCGTTCAATCACCAGCACCCGTTTCATTTCCGAAAGCATCGCCAGTCCACCACCGATGGACAGTATCCCAAAGCGCAAAAACTCGAGTAGCAGGTCAAACAGCACGGTTTGCCTCCTGCCACTCGAGCCACATACCAAGCGGCACAAGTACCAATAGCACATACAAAATGTTGATGTGTAAGAGCGCATTGGCAATAAAAGCCGCCAATGCCAAAAAGACACTTGGGCGCGTCCGAAAAGCACTTGGGGCAACTCGGGTTGTCGCCGCTAAGGAAATAGCAACGGCTGCCACAGCCACCCCCTTAAGGAATCCCTCGAGCCAAATCGGTTTACTGCCGACACTCGAGTACACCACGGCAAGGCTTAAAATCGCAATGATGCCAGCAAAATTGACCCCAATGGTCGCTAGAATTCCGCCACGCCAGCCCGCTAAACGAGCGCCCACATGGGTACAAAGATTAGAGAAAACCGGACCCGGCAGGGTTTGAACCATACTGTAGCACTCGAGGTATTCGTCCATGCTTAGCCATTTCAGGCGTTCGACCATGTGGTGTTGAACATGGGCGCTGCCACCACCGCCAAAGTTGGTTGCCCCAATCAGTGCAAAGGCTTTGAAAAGCTCAAATGATTGTTTTGAGGCAGGTAAATGATTCATATTTTGGGCATCATGATTCATCCCTCGAGCATAGGGTATTCTCGAGGGATGAATTTGGTACTACCTTGGGGACAACAATTATATTTGGGTATTCTCAGGGAACACTAACGCTATTGCCCGCCGCATCTCGAGCTGTAACACGGTAATCACCATTGGCTTCGGTGACAATACTGCATTCTTTTAAGTCTAAGCTGTCCTGTACATTGTATGCACCAGCCGCATAGCCATTGGTACAATTTAAGGGCGCTTCTTGGCGGGTTTGTGCCTTAAAATTCTGGGCTGCCGTCAAGACTTCATTGGTATAGGCTTGTAATTTTTCGAGCAGACTGGCATCTGTTCCAGCACTGACAGGCGGTAAGGCGGGGGTACTCGAGTCTGGCGTGGTCTCTGGAACAGTTTCGGGAGTGGTTGGTGCAGTGGTTTCTGGGGCGGCTGGTGTCGTGGTTTCAGGAACGCTTGGCACAGTTGTTTCCGGTACGGTTGGTGCAGGGCTTGGTGCAGTCATGCTCGAGATGGCTGGCAAATTTTCTAGGGCAGTTTTAATTTTTTCTAAACGCCCACGCAAATCATCACGCTCTAAGACAGCCGCGTCGCGCTCCGAAGTCAGCGTCGTCACCTGAGCTTGCAGTGTTTCATTCTCGGTTTTCAGTCGAGCCGCTTCTTGTGGGTCGGGCAAATTACAACCAACCAAAACCAATGCCAAAATCAATACCAAATATCGTTTCATAATCCAAGTATACGAGGTCAACTGTCAAATGGTTGCCATACCAAAGTAGCAGCACCGACCCTCGAGCCGAAGCCCCATCTACCTTTGAGCCAATTTGAGAATTTGCTTGACCGCCCCGAGATGATAGGTGACATGCGCCAAAGTTGCCATCATGCCTGTGGCACTGTGGTTATCCCACACAGGGGTATTCTGGGCTAAACTGGCAATACTTGAGTAGGCATTCCTTAAGCGCTGACGTTGTTCTGCCCATTCGAGTTCATTGACTTCTCGAGGTTCAAAACTAGCCTGCCAATCGTTAGGGCTACGGTTGCCACTTGCAAAGCGAAGCGTGGCTTCAATATGAAAAGCACTATGGGCGGTGTGTGCCGCAATACTAGAGTCAAGTGCAGTTGGCGCAGAGGCTTGTACGGCACTTAAACCATCAAGGGCTGCAAAAAAACCTTGATTACTCGAGCCATCTGGCTTGGTGTTGTCCAAAAAATGTGTACCCTGATTGGGTTTACCGCCCTCAAAGGCTTCTTGTAGCACACCTAAAAAAGCACTGACAAAATTTTTTTCCATAGCCGCATTGTACTCGAGGGATGATAGAATTGCTCCATGAAACTGGCTCAATTAAACATCGCCCGAATTGCTTATCCGCTCGAGTCAGTAGAAATGCGGGATTTTACTTTGGCATTGAGTGCCATCAATTTACTTGCCGAAAACAGCCCGGGGTTTGTCTGGCTCTTAAAGGACGAAAACAACACCGCCACCACTTTTAGAATCTACGATGACCCAAGTCTGATTGTAAACATGAGCCTCTGGGAGAGTTTAGAAGCCCTGCGGCACTATGTTTTTAACAGTGGTCATAGTTATTACTTAAAACGCCGTAAAGAATGGTTTATTCCACTCGAGCAAACAGGGACGGTGATGTGGTGGATAAAAGATGGTCACATTCCAACGTTAGCCGAAGCCCAAGAAAAACTCGATTTGCTAAGGCAAAAAGGCAGTACCCAAGAAGCCTTTGGTTTTGCCCAAGCCTTCCCCGCCCCAGCGACTGTTCTGGCGGTCAGTCGCAGTGCCACCCACACCATGAGTAAACCAAACGTGGATAGCCTACAAATTCTAAAAGGCTTAGGGGTCGAAAACGACGCGCACCAAGGTATAACTGTCAAGCACCGCTCGAGGGTCGCCAGAGACCCAAGCCAAGCCAATCTGCGCCAAGTCCACCTGATTCACGCCGAATTATTTGAAGAAGTGGCGGCTCAGGGCTTTACGGTGCTGCCGGGGCAAATGGGTGAGAACATCACCACCACGGGCATTGATTTACTCAAATTGCCCAAAGGCACAATTCTCGAAATCGGCTCGGTGCAACTCGAGGTGACTGGCTTGCGTAACCCTTGCTTGCAAATAGACGGGCTACAAAACGGACTCTTGAAAGCGGTTTTAGAGACCGACCAAAATGGCAATTTGATTCGCAAAGCGGGAATCATGACGACTGTGCTTGAAGGCGGCGAAATACGCCCAGACGAGACGATCAAAGTCATTTTGCCGCTCGAGCCGTATCAACCATTAGAAGTGGTCTAAACAATAATAAAAGCGTAGACTACTTTGACCATGCAAGCCACTTTGGAGATGTCGCGGATGCCGCTTGAAACTTCGTTTCTTATGCCTTCGTACCGTGCTGATTTGCGAACCAGTGCGCCAGACCTGTTTGAAGATTTAAGTCATACCGATTGGTCTAGGCTTTCGTGGGCAGAACTTGGTAAGCCTTATATTGTGCCAGCTAACTCGAGAACACGGCAAAAATGGGAAACCGAGCATCAAACCGAGATGCCAGTCTTGGTACAGTGGCAGAATTTCAATAAGAATTTCCATGAATTGTTTGTCACAGATTTACCCAAAGCCCAATCGGAAACCACTCAGAAATTCTTGCAGACCCTACTGAGTTTTAACTTCTCGAGTCTCCCAGAGGTGTTTCAAGAACTCCTAGAGGTGCGAGTTTGGAATCAGGTTCACCGACTTGAGGATGCGGTTTGGGACCCACGTGGTAAAAGGGCTTTATTTGATGGTTTAGAAGTGCATAAACCACGGATTTTGTTTCTGGGCGCTGCTGATGGTTATGAAGCGATGCAGCTTTTAGCCCAGTATCCCGGAGGTCATGCGGTGCTGGTGGATTATGATGATTTTTGCAAAGAAGAACGCTTTGGCAAGTTCCCACTCGAGTACCCGTTTCTCAGTAAAAACCCCAGCACTGGTACTTGGGATGTGTTGCACGTCGATCAGATGAATTTTGATTTTGTGGTCTCGGATATTCGGGACTTGGATTTTGATGAAAAATTTGACATCGTGCTTTCGGTCGGGTTACTCGAGCATTTTCCTGATGAAATGAAAGGGCAGTGTATCGAATGGCATCGGCAATTCTTAAAACGCGGTGGCTATGTGGTCATGACCACACCACGCAAGCAATTCAAAAGCCAGTTGTTTTATAAAGTCATGGGCGACTTAATGAATTATGGCTACCGTGAACTGATGGACACCAAGCAAATGGGTTTATACGCTTATGAACATGGTCTCGAGGTCTTGCGGGCTGGAACAATCAAAGCCCATAATGGTCTGATTTGTAGGGCGCGTTAAGTTATTTTGTTCAGGACAAAACATCGGTTTTTTCTATCTGGTCTCGAGTTTAAGTTGCTTGGTTTTTTACTTTTCCAAACAGCCTTAACGCACTTTTTTGGCTCGGTTGTTTCTGGGCTGGTGACATGGGTAACTCAGAAAATACACAGGCAATTGGCTAGAGACTTTGCTAGGGTCATCCCCAAGATGCTTAAAGGTTTAATTGTGGCTGCCTTGGTCTGCTCGAGTTTGGCAGTTGCCAAAACCTATACCGTGCAGTCTGGCGATACGCTGTACCGCATTGCCCAGAAAAACGGCATCAGCACCACCCAGATTCTCAGACTTAACCCCGGCATTGGTGAATCATTGGGCGTAGGTCAGCAAATTAACCTTGGTAATAGCACAAACGCCAAACCATCGGTCAAAACAGCCACCAACCGCTCGAGTGTAGTACGGGTAGCGTTCTCCAAAGTCGGTGCAAATTACCGTTGGGGTTCAATGGGTCCATCCAGCTTTGATTGCAGTGGCTTCACCAGCTATGTGATGAAACAAATGGGGGTTAGCCTACCGCGTTCAAGTCGCGCTCAATTTAGTGGCGGACGTGCCGTCTCGAGAAACGGTTTACTACCCGGCGACTTGGTGTTCTTTCAAGGATTTAATGGACGTGGTGGGGTCGGACACGTTGGTGTCTACATTGGCAACAACCGAATGGTTCATGCCAGCACCCCAAGTACAGGGGTGATTGTCTCGAGTCTTGCCGAACGCTATTACAGCAGCCGTTACCTTGGCGCTCGTCGTTATTTATAAATTTGTATTCTTTTGGCTTAAATTCGGCTATGCTTGCGCCTAAAGCTGATGAAAGCCTTTTACGCTAAACTCGAGGCACTTGATTTGGTTGGACGCACCCGCGTCTGGCTGACTTTGGCAGCTTTGCTTCTGGGTTCATTGGCGACTTTTGTTTCTTGGTTATTTTTACAAGATTCCAAAGTGATTGTTTTTTCTGACCTCTATGGACTGCCTTTTATCACAATTACGTTCTTCTTAGCTGCTATTTGGCTTTTTCTGCAACCTCAACGGGTAGAACTGCTGCAAATCTTCGCCTTTTGTACATCTGGCTCGTTTCTGCTGCTTGATTTTGCAACTTCGGCGTTGGAAGTCTTAAAAATTCAAAAAACGTTAGGAATTGGTATTCCGTGGTTTCCAATCACCGTGGTTGTTGCTCATTTAAGCCTTAACCCAGGCATGGCTTTATGGTTTAGTGGTGGTTATAATGCCATTGCTATTTTTATCTCCTTAGTCACCGTTTCACAAAATCGCTTTGATACACTGCAAATCAATGCCTTGGTGCAATTTCATGTGGCAAATCTGATTTTAGCGGGTTTAATTGCTGTTTTTGGCAGGATGCAGCAACAATACAAATTTGTCCAACACCAAGCCAACACCGATGTTTTAACCGGTATTCAAAACCGCCGTTCAATGCAAATGCACCTCGAGCAAACCCATGCCAGTCAAATTGGCTACGCGCTTTTAATCATAGATGTTGACCATTTTAAGCACATCAATGACCAGTACGGACATGCTTTTGGCGATATTGTGCTGCGTGAACTGGCATTTACCTTAGAAAATCAAACCCGTCAAGGCGACCAAACAGCCCGTTGGGGCGGCGAGGAATTCTTAATGCTGGGTAAAAACCTCAATCTCGAGCAAGCCAGATTACTTGGCGAACGTTCAAGACAAGCTATTTTTGATGCCAACCTCGGTGGGGTGCGAATTACCGTCAGTATTGGCGTGGCAGTTTGTAGGGAAGGTGAAACCCTAAAACAAGTCATGGCTCGAGCCGATGCTGCCTTATACCGCGCCAAGAATTCTGGGCGTGACCAAGTGCGTTCAACCGTGGTTCTCGAGGCAGAAAGCCTCAAGGCATAAACCGCCAATAAAGCATATAATGCCATGGCTGTAGAAGCTCATCTGATTCTCATTTTTTAGTCTCGAGACGGGTTCTCTGCAAAGAGATTGAATTCAGATCATGTGCTGCAAAATCTCACCTTGAGAACCAGGTTCACATCAATCATTCATTTAATTTTTTAGACTCGAGAGATGCAAACACGACTGAGGTTTATCTGCCTTGCACTGACTGGTTTAGGGTTGACTGGCTTGGCAATTTCACAGGATCAAACATTTGACTCGAGTTTCGCATCAGACGGCACGGTTCTGCTTGAGTTTGCCAAGGCAAAATTTACACCAAAAGTCAGTGTGGATACCCAAGGGCGAATTGTCTTGAGTGGCGAAACGCAAAATAAAGTTCAGACAATTGCTCGATTACTTCCCAATGGACAACTCGACTCGAGTTTTGGCAAAGCTGGAAAACTGCAATTAGAGCAATTAGGACAAGTTTTGGTGGATTCGCAAAGTCGTGTGTTGGTGGTGCAGCCAAAGCAAATTCTGCGCTTCACAGTAAACGGCACGCTTGACTCGAGTTACGGGCAAAAAGGCGTGTTTACCTTTCCGACAGGCAGACAAAAGACAATGTTCCCGATGCAAAAAGTGGTACTCAACGCCGATGGTTCGGTTTGGGCAGCCCTCTTAGAACGCCCTCGAGTAAAAAGCGAAAACTCAGATGACGATGACCTAAACCCGCTACTGATAAAAATAACCAACCAAGGACGCTTAGATTCGAGCCTTGGCAAAGCAGGTTTTGCCAGCACCGATATAGACTATCCAAATGTGCAAATTGATGCGCTAGTACCAACCCCAACTGGCGGTGCAGCACTGGTTTCGTCAGCTTACTTAAACAGTCCAGCCGGTGCTTCGACCTATCAGCCTCCGATTTGGATTCATCGGTTTAATCAAAAAGGGCAACTCGAGCCGCAACAACAAACCGAGGGTTTTGAATCCCTGACTTGCACCAACGGTGGTGGGGTTCAGTATTTTGGGTTACGCCAAGACAACACGGCTGTATTCATGAACCACAACAGTGGTGATTGCAGTAGCGGTTTAAGAATCTGGTCTTTGGATACAAAAAATACGGTACAAAAAGAATTTGGAGCGTCAATACCGCTTTCTGAGCCTACTTTCCCACCCTTTTCCATGCCTATAGTGCGAAGTGCTAATGGAGGGATTTGGTTAAGCCAAACCTTGAACAAAGTGATCATTTGGAACGATGGTGGATTGGTCTTGCACGGAGTAACCGCAGCCACCATTCAAATGCAAAAATTGACTGCAACAGGAGAATTAAATACAGTTTTTGGTGAAAAAGAAATCCCAAATCCGTTTGGCTTGGGATACAGTCTGCTCGAGTCGAAAAACAACAAAATACTGTTGGTCGGACTCGAGCAGGGTGCTTGGAGCGTTAAGCAACTGGCGTTCTAAGTATCTCTCAAGCTAATGTCAGAGTTTGTTGCTGGTGAAATAACCGTGAAGTGGTTTTTTGGTGGGATTTGACCAAGCTGATGCTTTTGGCTTAAGCGCTCGAGATAATCCATTTTTTGAGGCTCAAAAGGGTCTTTGGAAGTGTTGTTACCACGCCAACTCATCAGCACGGTTGGTGGCTCGAGTTGAATCAGTGGGTGGTGCTGTGTGACTCGTAAAAACCAATCCCAATCCCAATAATTGCCCAATTCTGGATCAAAAAGCCCAAGTTGGTTGTGTAGTTCTTTGTGGTATGCCACACCCGAAGTCAGAACGGTGTTGTCCGAACGCAGACTCAGGGCAGTGGTGACTG
>JANNEE010000137.1:0-2333 GCA_031388325.1 Deinococcales bacterium | reverse complement strand
AAGAGTGCTGATGCAAGCCGTTGTACCATCGCGGTTTTGGGGTTTGGTGGGGCTTGGCATGAAGGACACCAAGATTCAGACCATATCAATAGCTTTGTGCCAATGCGCCCGATACCCGAAAACCAATGACAATAAATCATGATTCTCGAAACTGATGACATACAGCTACAAAATGCTCTAAAATTTGGTCACGCACAATTTCTTTGGCTCGAGGGCAAGATTTTTTCGGGCATTCTCGAGCTAAATGCTATCAGTCGGGGTTCACTATTTATACTTCTTAAAAGCACTCTTAGAACAACCGAAAAGTGTAGGATACTCAGAGCCGTTGCTAAATAACGTACAATAAAGCCCATGAATACTCGAGAAGAGTGGTTCAATCGTGCAAAAGTCCTGTGGCGGCGCTTGCAACGCGGGGCTTCTTTGTGGTGGCTCGAGGCGCAGCGTTTTTTAGGGCGTGTTCCGTGGGGTCGGGTTCGCCTGGGTTGGTATGTCATGGCTGCTTTACTGTTATATGGCATTTTTGCGACCATTCAATGGCGTGGTACTGTGGCGAATTTGGAGCGCACAGAAGCAAAGCTCGAGGTCTTTGAAAAAGCCGCACTTCTCGAGGATGCCAAACTTTCTTTGCCTTTGGCAGGGGCGCGGCTGCCAACTTCGGCGGATAACTTGCCAAATGCGCCAAGGGCATATCGTCGCGGTGTCTCACAGGGTTTTGTGTTCACAGGTGTGGATGCTGGAGTGCAAGTTCAATTTGGAATGCCAGTCTTGGCAGTTGCTGATGCCAAAGTCAAGTTACTGACCTCAAACTTTAAGGAATTAACCCCTCAAGAATTTCAGGTTTTGCTAAAAAAAGTTAAAGATGGTGCAAGTCAAAATGACCTCAATTTACTTCGTGGTCGGCAAGTTTCTTTGCTGCACAATAACGGCGTGGTGACTCGCTACGGGCATTTATCGAGCATCAATCCAAATTTAACCTATGCTACGCAAATTAAACGTGGTGATATTATTGGATTTGTGGGCAATAGCGGCACATTAGATGGTACTCGAGGCACAAAAAACAATGCCCGTTTACTGTTTGAAATTTGGACTGAAAACGAAACCAAGTTCTTTGGTGCGGGTTTAAGCCCTGATGCGGTACGGCGCGAAGTGGCTAAAGTTATTAAATAAAGCGTTATTATGCGGTTATGAACACCTTACAATCTGGGCAGTTTCCGTATACCAGAGGCATCCATCTTGACATGTATAAGTCTAGGGCGTGGACAATGCGTCAGTACGCGGGTTTTGGCAGCGCCGAGGAATCCAATAAACGCTACCAGTATTTGTTATCCCAAGGTACAACTGGTTTGTCAGTGGCGTTTGATTTGCCAACCCAACTCGGTTTAGACCCCGATGATGCTTTGGCGCTTGGTGAGGTCGGACGAGTCGGGGTGAGTATTGCCACGCTAGACGACATGAAAAAACTTTTTAAGGACATTCCACTCGAGCAAGTCACCACCAGCATGACGATTAACGCCCCAGCAATGATGTTACTGGCACTTTATGCACTGGTTGCCGAGTCGCAAGGCGTGGATTTAACCCAAATTGGCGGCACAATTCAAAACGATATTTTGAAAGAATACATTGCTCGAGGTACATATATTTACCCGCCAAAACAGTCTATGCGTCTAATTACCGATACTTTTGTGTACTGCACCAAGCACATCCCAAAATGGAACACGATCAGCATTTCGGGGTATCACATCCGCGAAGCGGGCAGTACCGCCGCCCAAGAAATTGCGTTTACCTTATCAAATGCCAAAGCCTATGTTCGGGCTGCTTTAGATACGGGTTTAACCTTGGATGAATTTGCACCGCGCCTTAGTTTTTTCTTTGCTTGCCACAATGATATTTTGGAGGAAACCGCCAAATTTAGGGCAGCACGGCGGATGTGGGCGCAAATTGCAAGGGTTGAGTTTGGGGCGCTCAATCCCAAATCATGGATGTTGCGTTTTCACACCCAGACGGGCGGCAGTACCCTCACCGCACAGCAGCCCGAAGTAAACATTGTCCGCACTGCGTATCAAGCGCTGGCGGCGGTGCTTGGTGGTACACAGAGTTTACACACCAATGCTTTTGATGAAGCCCTTGGGTTGCCCACCGAATCAAGCGCAAAACTGGCGCTTCGTACCCAGCAAGTGCTTGCCTTTGAAAGTGGTGTGACCAAAGAACCAGACCCTCTTGGTGGCAGTTTTTACATCGAAAGCCTAACCGATGCGCTCGAGCAACAAGCCACCCATATTTTAGAGCAAATACAAGCACTTGGCGGTAGTGTGGCAGCCATCGAAGCAGGGTTT
>JANNEE010000057.1:0-4967 GCA_031388325.1 Deinococcales bacterium | reverse complement strand
TGGTTACTGCGTTATTATGCGGCTCGAAGCCCAGCTTTTGGGATTGGTTTTGATGTCAATTTTGTCAATTTATTTGGCTACTCGAATAAAGCCAGAGCTGCTTTTTTAGTGCTGCCGCCGCAATCTGGTACAGAATTACAGCTGGCGTACCGTTTTGCACTCGAGGAGATGCGAATTCCAATTGGTGGGCGTGACCCCGAGGATCGTTGGGCAGACTTATTGTTGAATGTCAGTGTCACTCGAGCCGATTCAGGTGCAAGTACAGAATTACGCGGAGCTTTGCCAAATGGGGGCAATCAGCAGACCCGTTTAGATTTTTCCTTGAAGTGGTCAGCGCAGCGTTTTGACATTAACACCCAAAGTTTTCGTGAACCGCTTTTTGATGTGTCCTTAATTGCCAATGCAACCCGTAGTGATTTAGAAGCGCAACGCGAAATTCGTCAGCCTTTCGTTCTTGAATTACAATTCACACCCGGTAAGCCTTTACTAGCGAGCCTTGGAGGTTTTCGCCTATCAAGTTGGAATTGGAGTGCTGGATTTCTAAGCACCCAGGTCAATCCACTCAATCCCAGTGCCACACTGAGCATCAACCCAGACAGCACAAACCCCATTAAACAAACAAATATTGCGGCTTTTCGCTTTGCCTTTGCGGTGGCAGTGGTACTCGAGCAGCCGCTTTGGACTGGGGCTAAACTTTTTGGCGGCACAGATTTTGCGGGTCGGTATTACAGCAGCCGCAACAGCAACGACCCCGTGAATGCCCCTTTGGTTTTTGATGGCGAGTATGAACGCAACATTATCTTTAACGCCAATCTTGGGGTGCAGCAAAGTATTGGCACTTGGTTTGAATTTGGCGTTAATAGCCGTTACAACGTCTCGAGGGGCGAAACTCCGTTTGCCATAGACCAGAGCTTTAGTTCTAATCGGGCTGGTAACGGCAGTTTGGGAGCAAACTTAGTCTTGCGCCCGTTGCCTTGGCTGAGTCTAACGGCTACCCAACAGTACGGCTTTACCGTTAATTTTCGTAACATCACCAGCTTTGATGGTTTATTCGAGCCGTTTAGTGCAACCCTAAGCCTAAGCCCTAAATCAGTTAATTTTTCTCTGACTGGTCAATACGATTTTGAGACCGCTAAACCTGTGGCGTACAGTCTGCGTTTAGCCTCTTCTGACTCGAACCGTACCAGTTTTAGTCTGGCATTTGGCTATACCTTCCCAAACCTCAGTAACCCTGTGGGGACATTTCAGGACTTAAATTTAGGTGTGGGGTTTAACAGTGCTAACCGTGCTTTTACGGTCAGCCTCAATTTGCTGCAAAGCCTAAACGATGCCAGTATTAAAAATATCGCATTTAACTCGAGCCTGATTTTGGGTAGTCGAGAAAATCCTGTGGCGCTCAGTTTTAACCAGACCTACACCCCACCGATTGGTACAACCTCGAGTAAATTAAGCGGAAGTCTTGGGGTGCGTTACACCTTTGCCACTACCGAATTTGAACGTCCTTTTTTTACGGGTTTGGATATTCGCTTTACCAATAGTTTTGATTACGCAGCCTACAATTCTCAAAGCAACTTATTGCCACCAAGCAGCCTCGAATTACAAGCCAATTTTTCGGGAATAACACCCTTGGCTTTTACTTTTCGCAGTCGCTTAGACTTACAAAATTACCAAGTCTATGAACCGACCCTGACGGCTCGGTTTGATACCCTAAAAGGCGCTACCTTTGAATTTGGAGTTGAAATGAGTTTGCGTTTACCAGACCCAGATAGCCTTGAATGGATTTGGAGTAATTTGACGCTGCGTTTTGGTTGGGATATTCGGGCTGGCGTGAGTGCTTTTGCTGACCTGACCTATAATCGCAGTGTAGACCGCAACACAGGTGTTTTTACGGATAGATTCACTGTGCGTTCCTTGGGCTTGGCATTTGCCTTTTCAATTGGTGGTTCAGAACGCCCCAATCTATTTTTTGTCGCCAATGTTGCACAAACATTTGAGTTTAGGGACAGCCAAGGATTTAATGCCACAACTGCACTACAACCCGCCTTCACCGTTATTTACGACCAATGTTGTTACAGTTTAATTATCAGTCTTAAACCAATTACCAGCAGTGTGAGCGCCAATTATTTGTTTAGTATTGTCCTTAGTTTGCCATACGGTAAGCAAAGCCTGCTCGAGTTAGACCGCGACAACCTGCGACTGCCAGTCATACCACTGTTACCAAACCCAATTGTATTGCCAAAATAGTCACCTCGAGACGTTTATCTCGAGGTGATGATGAACAGATTAAGCTGTGGCGCTGAGTTGCAACTTGGCGCGAGTTTTTCGCACCAATTTCTTGGGCAGATTGTTGGCAATGGCTTGTTGCTCGAGCGCCGCTAATCCACCTTCTAGCGCCACCTCGAGAACTTGGTCTAGGTTCTCGCAGGGATGAAAAGTCATGCTGCGCCGTAAATGGGTCGGAATATCGTCTAAATCGGAAGTGTTGGCTTTGGGCATAATGATGTGTTTAATTCCCGCCCGACGCGCTCCAAGCACCTTTTCTTTAAGCCCACCAATTGGCAGCACCCGCCCAGTCAAAGTAATTTCACCAGTCATCGAAACATCGTGACGGGCTGGAACACCAGTCAAAGCACTGATTAAACTGGTGGTCATGGTCACACCGGCGCTCGGTCCTTCTTTGGGGATTCCGCCGGCTGGCACATGGATATGAATTTCACGTTCATCTATTCGCTCTAAAGGAATGTGAAAACGGGCTGCGTTTTTCTTGGCGTAACTCAGTGCGGCTCGAGCCGATTCTTTCATTACATCACCCAGTTGCCCAGTCAGAATTAAGCCTTTGCCCGGCATGACATTGGTTTCAATAAAGAGAATATCGCCGCCGACTGGCGTATAAAACATCCCTGTTGCCACACCAACCAAATTCTCGAGATTTTCACGTTCGACTTGGTGTTTTTGTCCACCCAAGTATTTTTCTAAATCGGTGTCGCCGATTCGCACCCGTTTGAGGTCGCCATTTGCCAGTTTACGGGCGGCTTTTCGCAACAAAGACCCAACTTCGCGCTCTAAAGTCCGCACCCCAGCTTCGCGGGTGTAATGCTGAATTAAACGCAGCAGCGCTGCATCAGTGACTAAAACCTGATTGTCCTTTAAGCCATTCTCGAGCGTTTGACGCGGCAAAATATAGCGCTTGGCAATCTCGAGTTTTTCTTGTTCGATATAACTGTTAAAATCAATAAATTCCATGCGGTCAAGGAGCGGCGCAGGGATTTGCTCAGGAAAATTAGCCGTGGCAATAAACATCACTTCGGACAAATCAAACGGCACACCAAGGTAATGGTCGGTAAAAAATTCGTTCTGCGATGGGTCTAGCACCTCGAGCAGTGCCGAACTTGGGTCGCCTTGGTAACTCGAGCCTTGCTTATCAATTTCGTCCAGTAAAAAAACTGGATTCTTCGTACCAGCCGTCTTTAATCCCTGAATGATTCTGCCCGGCAACGAACCAATATAGGTGCGGCGATGCCCACGAATATCGGCTTCGTCCCTTGCACCACCCAAAGCAATTCGCACGTACTTACGCCCAAGGGCTTTAGCAATACTCTTGGCAATACTGGTTTTACCGACACCTGGAGGTCCAACAAAGACCAGAATCGGTCCTTTGTTGACATCAGCCACGGTCATTTCGCCTTTTTCAGCACGGGATTTACGCAAAGACCTGACCGCTAAAAACTCGAGAACGCGGTCTTTGACTTTTTCTAAGCCGTAATGGTCTTCTTCTAAAATCTTTTCGGCTTGTTTTAAGTCAAGCATGTCCTCGGAGCGGGTATTCCACGGTAACTCGGTAATCCAAGTCAGGTAGGTGCGGGTAACTGAGGCTTCGGCACTGTCGGGGTGCATTCGTGCAAGGCGGTTGAGTTCACGATCAATTTCTTTTTTAGTATCTTCATGTAGCCCTAACTTCTCGATTTTCGCACGGAATGCCTCGACTTCATCATCGCCCTCTTCCTCGCCACGCAGTTCTTTTTGAATCGCTTTCATCTGCTCACGCAAAAAATACTCGCGCTGGTTGCGGTCTATTTCTTCTTTGACTTGGACTTGAATGCGGTGTTGGGCTTGGCTTAACTCGAGTTCGGAAACCAGCAACACCAAAACCCGCTTCATTCGGTCGAGGACACTCAATTCTTCGAGCAGGGCTTGGCGATCCTCGAGCTTAAAATCTAAGTTAAAAGCAATTTGATCGGCGAGTTGCCCGGGGTTCTCGAGCGTCTGAATCAATTGCAAGGTGTCTTGCTGCAAATTCTTACCTCGAGCCACTTCCGAAAAACGGGTCTCTAATTCGCGTTTCATGGCAATGGTTTGGGCAGCATCCCCTTCGATGTCTTCTAAAATTTCAACGTCAGCTTCGATGTACGACTCACCAAAATAATAGGCGTGAACCTTAGCTCTGGCAGATGCCTGAATCATTGTGCCGACCGTACCATCAGGGTTGCGGCGCATCCGCAAAATCGTGGTTAATGTACCAACATCGTACAAGTCATCTTTCTTTGGTTCATCCACATCCTTACTTCGCTGCGAGACAATAAACATGTTTTTATCGCCGTCGGCGGCTGCCTGAATGGCTGCCACAGAAATCGAACGACCCGCATCCACCGACTGAACAATGCTTGGGTAAATCACACTGCCACGCACAGGGCAGACTGGAACACGAATGGTTTTAGAACCGGTAACTGCCTCAATTTTAACTTTTTTAGGTCGCGGCATAAATATCTCCTCCAAGAGTAACGTATTATAAAACCTGAGTGCCATCATATCAATGTAATTGAAATGACTTAACGCAACCTTAAGACAAGTTCATGAACATTCTAACCCAAACTAGACAAAACACAGCCTGAAATGATACGGTTCTTGGCAATGAAGCAAACCCGCACAAACTGGTGGTGGCAACTCGGATAACGGGCTGCTATTTTTTG
>JANNEE010000046.1:0-7998 GCA_031388325.1 Deinococcales bacterium | reverse complement strand
GAGATTCGCCAAACCCAAGCTGTGCAGATTTGGCTCGAGAACCCATCGGCAAATACACATCCAGTTTTTGGCGTGGATGTGCGCCATACGCAATGCCCTCGAGTCGTTGCGCCCCATCTAAGCCGTTCAGATTAGAGAGGATATACAAGGCGCTGCCTGCCTCAGTGCGTGGCATCGCCGCAGAAGGCACACACGAAACCAGCACCAGTAACAATAAAATCAGAACTCGAGGCACAAGAAGACAATCTTCTCAGAAAAACATGAGTATACTCAAGTCACATGCGTTCTGCTCTGCAAAACTGGTTACTGCGCTGCGCTGCGCTGCTGATTTTTATTAGTGGCGGGGCATTGGCAAGAGCCGTGGTGCAAGAAATCGAAACGCATTTTGTGCCGCTACAACGCTCCAACCAAGAACCCAAAGCCACAGCCCTAAATCTCGAGTTGCGACAACCGATTCCAGTGCAAATAGACAGTGCGGTACTGAAATTGCAACCCGTGCCACTCGAGATTCGCCAAACCCAAGCTGTGCAGATTTGGCTCGAGGCTAGAAGTTTGGCGTTGAGGCTACGGGCATTTGACGCACTTGCACCACCTCGAGCATAAATAAAACATGGGTAGAGTGGGCTTGCCCACATCTCACAATAACGGTAGGCAGAGCCTACCCTACACTTTATGCTTAACCGGAGTTGTTATGAATCCTGATAAACCTAATCCTGAACTTGAAAACCCTGAAGTCTTGCCAAGTCCACCACTCGAGTCAGTTGTGACAGAACCAATCAAGAAAAAAGCCAGCAAAGTCTTTGCTAACATCGGAGACTATTTGTGGCGCGAATGGGTGCGTCCAATTGGCGAAGCCGTGATTATTGCCGTGGTCATCACCACTTTTGTCTTTACCACTGTGGCTATCTCTGGCTCGAGTGACTTACCCAATATCCGCGATGGCGAACGGGTTTTTGTACCAAAATATGAAATGTGGCTTTCTAAACTTGGCATCATGAGTTACAAACGTGGTGATTTGGTGGTGCTGAAACCACCCAAAGACGCAGGGCGAATTCAACCATTGCCAATAATTGGAAACTATATTCCAAGTCTGACCTATAAACCGTTTTATATTAAGCGAATTGTCGGTGTTCCGGGCGATAAAATCAGTCTCGAGAAGGGAATCCTAACCGTCAATGGTGTAAAAGTAAATGAAAACCACACCGTCAGTTACTGGAAAAAACAACAGAGCTTTGATGATTGCAGCTACTTAGCCAATTCCGATTACTGGAACTTTAACAAAGCCGCCGAAGCCAATAAACTTCGTCCAGAAAGTCCTTGTGGTGAAGAAAAAGCCAAAGCTGGTTATAAAATCACACCGTTTGTGCTTAAAAACACGCAGTATTTTGTGATGGGCGATAACCGCTCACCGGGTGGTAGCGAAGACGGCAGGGCTTTTGGACCTGTTACCCTAAATGACTTGGCTGGACGAGCCACCTTTGTTTGGTGGTCGCCATTTCGACGCGACGAAAAGACTGGGCAACTTGTTTTTAATATGCGCCCACTGCCGCGCCCAGCCGCTTTTGATGCCCTCAATAAAGGCTTACCGCAACCCAAATAAAACTAAGTCATGCGCTAAACCAGACTCGAGGCGAGGTTACAACCTGTTCTTCATCGCCTCGAGTTCCGCCCGTAATGCCAGCACCTCAGATTCAAGGGCTTCGACTCGGTTGATCAGGTCTGACCCTCCGCCCGAGGCTCGAGCCGTATCGGTGGCAATCGGTAAAATCGGCGCACCTGTCAGTAAATGTGTCCAACGGTGATCGCGTTCACCAGCACTTTTCTCGAGTTTAACCACCAATTCCCGTGAGGCAAAACGCTCCAAGACTGTTTCTACCCCTGTTAATTCGCTAAATTTATGAATTGGTTCACAGCGCCCACGCAACTCGCCAACCGTCTGAGCGCCACGCAGCATCAAGACACACAGCACTGCATGTTCATCTGGTTTTAGGGTCATTTCTCGAGACAAATAATGTTGGTACTTTTGCACCCGTCCGCCGGGTTCACGAATAAAACCAGTCAGGTTTTTGAGTCGCATCACCTCGAGGGCATTTTCGATTTCGCGCTCTGAGTAACTGCTGACCGGTTGCCGTGAGTTCTTTTGATTACAGGCATTGGTCAGGCTATTTAAGGACAACGGGTACAAATCTGGCGTGGTGATTTGCTTTTCCATCAGCGCACCAAGAATCCGCACCTCGAGTTCAGAAAGGGGTAGAAAATCCATAGGCTCGAGAATAGCAGAAGTAAGGCGAAAGGCGAAAGTAAAAAAGCTAGGAGCTAGGAGCTAGAAGCTGCACTTCCTCTTTTGGGCGTAAATCGGTGCTGTTAAATTTATTCTGGGCTTCGGTCGCACCGTCCTTGGCGATGACTGTGGTGGCATCTATGGCAATTTTAATCAGTTGCTCGAGCATAACAAGTTCTTCGGGGGCAAAATTTGATAAAACCCAGTTTGGCACAGACCAGGCGGCAGGTGGTCTCGAGATACCCATTTTTAGCCTAACAAAACCATCTGTGCCGAGTTGTTCGGTTAGGTGTTTGACACCGTTCTGCCCACCGCTCGAGCCTCCAGTTCGCACTCGTATCCGACCAAAGGGCAAGTCTAGGTCGTCGTGAATCAGCAGCACTTGGTCTGGCTCGAGTTTATGAAAACGCATCAATGGCACGATTGCATGACCTGATAAATTCATAAAAGTTTGGGGTTTGAGTAAAAATAATTTACCACCGCCTATTCGGGTTTCGGCTAAATGCGCGTTGCCTCGAGTCAAAAAAGTGGTGCTTAGTTGCTTAGCCAGTTCGTCTAAGACCATAAAACCAATGTTGTGGCGGTTTTTTGCATATTGCAAACCGGGATTACCAAGACCAACCACCAAGCGAATCATGGGGATAGTGTATCAGTTCAGGTTAGTTTGCAAAAAGATTTGAATTCAGACTATAATTATGGTCATGATAAAGATGCAACCTTTTCAGATCATTTTTGTCGAACAAGTCTTTGAGCATCTTTCCTACATAGAAAATAAATATCATCAACTTATCCGTGAAACAATTTTAGAACAACTCAGTTTTATACCAACCCAAGTTACGCGCAATCGCAAAACACTTGAACCACCAGCCCCACTTGAGTCTACTTGGGAAATTCGTTTTGGAATTCAAAATGGGCTTCGTGTCTTTTATGATGTTGACCTTGAAAATCGCATCGTCACCATTCTAGGAATTGGAATTAAAATCGGTAATCGCTTATTTATTGCAGGGCAGGAGTACACATCATGAAAATAATTTCTGTGGCAGATGCCAAAGCTAAGCTGAGTCAGTACCTTGACGAAGCTGCCAATTTCGGACCTGTGGTGATTACCAGAAATGGAAAAACGGCAGGTGTGCTTATTGCACCCAGCAACGATGATGACCTCGAGCGCTTACTTTTAGCGTATTCACCAAAATTTCAAGCGATGCTGGTGCAAGGTCGCGCTCAGGCAAAAGCAGGAAAAACCGTTTCGTTTGATAATTTTTGGCAAGCAGCTGATCGCCGTTCATCCAAAGGTAAATCTGGGAAAGTGGCGAATTGATTACACAAGTTGTTCTATCTAAGCCAAGAATTTACGACTCGAGAATCTGTGTCTAAAACCAGCCAAACAAACTGTATTTTAGTAGTCCAGCTAGCTCTCTGGTGATTGCCCGCAGTGCCATGAGACGGTCAAATGGGGTGCGTAAACTCGAGTCAAAGCGCGGTTCGGTGGCAGCGACCACCAAGACATCGAGTTTTAATTGGTTAAAAGTGGCTTTGGCACGTCTCGAGTGGGTTGGACTGGTGACGACCAAGATTTTTTTCCAACTACGTGCCTTGGCTTCTCGCGCCACCGCTTCGGCTTCGGTACGGGTGGTTTTCATGTTTTTTAAGACCACAATTTCGGGTGTGGTGTTTGGGTAAAGTGTACGAATCAGGTTGAGCGAAGCATCACCAATACTGCCACAATTTGGCAACAAACGAGCATCCGATAAAGTTATCACTTTTGCATAGCCTTGTCGCCAAAGTTCAAGGCTTTTGATTGAACGTGCCAAAGAAGAGTCTGCCAGTTGGCTCGAGCCGCACCAATATCCGCCGCCAAGATTGACAATTACATCGGCTTGACTGGGTAATTCGGTCACATCCAAATAATCTTCTAGGGGTTGTAAGGCTGGGGTGAGTATGGCAAGGGCAACCAACCCTGTTATGAGTCCGGCAAAAATTTGCAAACCGCTTCTCGAGACTCGAAAAGCCCCTAATACAGTACAAAATAGTAATACTCCCAGTGTCCAAAACCACTCGAGGTCAGCATTGATTAGCGATGCCAACACACCCAACCAAACGCCGACAAAAGCCCCCATGCCAAGTCCAATCAGCCATTCGGGATGTTTTTTTGGATTGCTGTACGCAAATTCAGTTTGTTTTTTCTTCGCCACGCTGCTTATTTTAGCCCAACCAACCAAAGAAAACTGAGTAACCAGTTTGAGCGGATATTGGGTGTGCCAGTAAACGGGCTAAGCCAGCCATACTCGAGGGCAAGAGCAAAACTTGAGAATCGGTATTCAAGCCCAAAACGCCCTACCAACCCTATTTTTTGCCACTCGAGCCAGGCAAAGGCGAAATGTATGGTGGCATTGACATTTGCACTTAAGTCTAAACGCCAAACCAAACCAGCTTCTAAGCCGCCTGTGCCAAAGTCGGCACGAATTGAAAGTCCGGTCGCAAAAGAATCTAACCATTCGACTCGAGCCGAAACACCAATACTGCCCGGAAGCCCAGTGTTAAAAAGCCCAGAACCGAAGTCTCCAACGCCAGAAAGACTCGCCCCAAAGGCAAATTTTTGTGCTGATGCCAGACTAGAAAAACAGAACATCAGCAGTAAAACTCGAATCCAAAGCATAGGTCTAAGGATACTGCATGGATTTCTGTGAAATCCTCAAACCTTTTCTTTTAACACAAGCTCGAGCGATTCTAAAGACTTAAAAAGTTGCTGTGTTTCGAGTTCCAAAGGCAGCCAAGTCTCCTGTTCAAAATTTGTGGCTGTTGAATCTAACCACAATTCTTTGGTCTCGAGCCAAACTTGTTTGATGCGCCGAAAGGCAACTTGGAATTGTTCAGTATTTTGCATACACCCCTTACAATTGCTTATTTTTTAAGAACCCACCAATTTGCCCAAGCCAAGCACTGTCTGGAATTCGGTACGGGCGAAATTTCTCGAGTTTACCTTCTTCAATGCTGTATAAAAGCGCTCGGTTCGCCCCGAGTTTATTGGCGACTGGCGAATCTATCAGGCTACTCGAGTCCTCACTGCTCATTTGCAGCACTACCCGAATGTCCAACTCACTCAGGCTACGCCGTTCCAAAGTACGATTGAGATTCATCAGTGTATCGCAAGTAATCATGGTATGAAGACCAAGTTCAGGACCTTCACGCAACAATTTAGCCAATTGCAAAGCTGGGCTTTCAGGGGCAGATTCATCCAAGCCATACCCCGCGTTTTCATCAGGGCGTAAATCCCGAGCGCGAGCCGCCCCTGCAATTACCAAGAAGTGACTGGCTAAACCACTGCTGCTGCCCTCGAGTTCCATCCGAGTGTTGAGTTCGCTACTTAGTGCCGTTAAAAACTGTGGCAATTCACGGCGTTTACCCAACTTAAACGAATGTGGCAAACTGCTTTGTAGTGTCTCGAGCGGATTCACAGCCCCATCTTCGGTTGCCGTAAAATCCACTACCCAGAAATGAGCGTCTTTAGGCGATAATTGCGTAGCCAAACTAAATAAAGTGGTGGTCAGCATGGCAGTGGTCAGGCTTTCATCTTGCCCAATAAACAAAACATTGTGACCACTTTGGCGTTTAAGACCAACGGCGGTGGCTGCCTTAATTGCAATCGGTTCGCCAATCAAACCAAGCAGGCGTTTGGCTGGTGCTTGCCAAGCCCCCATGATTTGTTCGGACAAAGGAAATTTAGATTCAAAAACAGCCGGAGCATTGCCCTCAAAGACAATTGGCACTCGAGTCCAACCCGCTTCTTTTGCACCCTGAGAAATTTGTGCCAACATTTGTTCTTGGACTTCATCTCGCAAAAACGCCACTTGAAAACGGTTATTACCCTCGAGCAAACCGTTTTTATCGTTATAAATTGCTTCGCCCGGACGCGATAACAACCGAGCTTGCGGGTTATCATCGGCTAGAATAATCCTAGAATCAGCATCCGAACATTGCAGTGCAATTCTTACCCCCATCTGATCCATAATCGGGCGCGGCAAACTGGCACTACCCGCCAAAGACTGAGAACCAAACAGCACATGAACCCCAAAACTCCGTCCTTGACGCACAATGCGGTCTATTAAAGTCATGGCTTCGCTGGACAATCTATCGTCTTCTTGAAAAAACACTTGGAATTCATCCACCAGCAACAAAGCCCGAGGAATCGGCTGATTATACTTGGCTCGAGCCTCGAGCAGATTCTTAGCATCAAGGCGCTTAAACAAATCGCCACGTTCAACAATCAATTTATCCAAGCCTTGCAGCACGCTAACCCCAAACTCGCGTTCGGACTCGATTGCCACCACCCGAGCATGAGGCAAACTATGCAGTGCATAACGCTTAAATTCTACGCCTTCCTTAAAGTCAATCAGGTACAACTCGAGTTCAGCCGGGCTATACGCCGTGGCAAGCGAAGTAATTAAAGCATGAAGCAAAGTGCTTTTGCCCGAACCAGTCCGCCCAGCAATCAAACCATGATGCGCCGTGCCACGCCCAAACTCGAGTTCTTGCAAAGTCCGCGCCCCCGAAGGTCCAAGGATTGCCTTAACACTTTCGCCTGTGCTGCTGCGCCACCAATCGGCTTGTGGTTTAGCAATTTTTTCAAATGGCACTTCGATTTTACTGGCTTCTTTGGCAGCCATACCAATCTGCTCGAGTAGCGCATTCAAAATATCTGGTGGCGGTGGGTCATCAAACTTAAACTGCACAATGTTTGGGTCTAAGCCCTGCCAAGCAAAACCATTGTTGTGCTGCTCGAGCATAAACGCATCTTGTTTCAGGTCGGCAAGGTTAAAACCATAAGGCAGTGGCTTATCCATATCCACCAAAATAAGCGTGTAGACCCCACACCGCGCCCCATTCTGAGCAATACTGACCAAACGCCGCGCCGAGCTTTCCGAGAAATTGGTTGGAAAATCAAAAATCACCACCAAACGAAGCGGTTCTGGAACAGGTGCTTGGGCGTTGTACGCCAGAATATCCGCGTATTCATTCCGCAAATACTTTTGAATCACATTTTCCATATGTTCAGTAATTTCGGCTAAACGAGCTTCGATGTGTTGCGGTTCGCCCCAAACGCGGGTGCTGACCAAAGTTTCATCGAATTCGGTCAGCTTCATAAACATCGCCGCGTTCTGCCCAAGCCCAAGTGGGTCTATAAACAGTAATTTGAGTTGTCCTGCGGCAATACTGGTCAAGGCTCGAGCCACCAAATTTTGAACCCCAGCCACGGCTGCCGCCCGTCCGCTCGCTTTGTGCAGTACCAATTTTGTCTGCTCGAGTGGAAAACCCGCCGTAAAAGAAAAAGCGTGTTCTTGAAACTGCGCCCCAGCTACCCCAGCCCGCCACAAAGCGGGTACACCCGTTGGGTATGCTTCACGTAAATCCTTGTGCAAACCCAAAACCCATTCTTTAGTGATGCTGCGCTTGGCAGTGGCAATACCTTCTGCCGATTCCGAAGCGGGAATGCTCGAGAAACTTTTTTGTAAGCCAGCCCAGTCTATTTGACCCCGAAGCAGTTGTTGTGATGAACCCCGCGACTGAGTTTGTAGACTTTCAATGCTAGATTGGAGTTTATGCTCTTCAGCAACAGTCATAGCCAAGAGATTTTTTTCAAACTGAAGCATTTCCCCCTCTTGCACTTTGACAAGATTCTCAATAGCTTTTCTTTTGAAAATAAGATCATTAAGGGAAAA
>JANNEE010000764.1:0-7038 GCA_031388325.1 Deinococcales bacterium | reverse complement strand
GAAGGTGGCTTTGGTGGCTTGTATGCGTAAATTATTGGCTGTGTTGCACATTATTATGCGTGACCGTACACCTTGGGTTGATATGACCTTGCCAAAAGTGGGGGTGGGAGCTTGACTTTTAACACGGCTGCTAACGGGCTGTTCGCGCTCAATACCCCAACGTGAACGGTCTACCTCGAGCAATTCCTTGGCAGGCAAATCCAAACTGGTTATTGCTAATTTAACGCTTAGAGTCTTCGTTTTTGAGCTTTTATGGTACGTTTCCCGAACCACTCGAGTGATTTGTTTCACTCCCGGAAAGTCAGTGATTCCAGTAGGCACATCCCAACGCTCGAGAACACTGGTATACACTTCACCATTGCGTGTTTCACAATTTCTAGCTTGTTCATTTGGTGCATATTGTAAAATAAAATCTGCAAACTCGAGTAATTGGTCTTGATTGTGCTTGAGTGTTAAGTAGTAAGACCCCCTTTTTTCAGCACAGCTTTAACCACGGCTTGCTCAGTTAAGGCAGCATCACCCGTTAAACACCATCTAATTTCTGGTAGTAAATTTCCAAATTGCATGATGAACTTATGTGCTTGCTTAGCTTCGTCACCATCGCATTTTTCTTGGCATAAGGTCAATCCGAGTTGTTCAATAAAACTACTCACCAATAAAACCGCTCGTTCTCCTCGAGCTTTGCGTTTCGTACCGCGTAGGTGTTTACCATCAGTATTGAAACTCAGTAGCTTATTCTTATCCGTTGCCATCACATTGACGACTGCTATTGCCCATTGGGTAAATGCAGTTTCAAACTCGGTGATTCGATTCTCGAGATTCCAGAAGAATCGGTAGATGCTGGCTTGTTGTGGTGTTTTATTGCGTCCTGTTCTTGTTTTTAGTCCTTGTCTGAGTAGCCATGTGTGGTGGTCTTGTATCCATTGGGCGATGTGCAGCACGTTCTTACAACCACTACCTAGGGCTAGGAATACCATCAGGAACATGGTTTCCCAATCGTAGGTACTGTTGTCTTGGCGTTGGTCAGGAATCTTTGAGAGGTAGGGTAACGGACTTGGTATTTGAGTCATCATTCATCATATGATAAAACTCTGGGGGGTTTTTGGCATTCATATATTCTAAAACATTTCACGGATATACTTAGATTGGTTGTTAGTGTAATTCTTAGGTATAGCTATCAGACCCCTTGGGCTATTTTTCGTTGCCTATTAAATGTGCTAGCATTTTATTATGGATTCAATTCGCTTTGGTACAGATGGTTGGCGGGCAATTATTGCCGAGGATTTCACTTTTGAAAATGTGGCTCGAGTTGCCCAAGCCCATGCCCAAGCCTTGCCACAAAAAAGTCGGGTGCTGATTGGATTCGATTCACGCTTTGCCTCGGAACAATTTGCTTTGCGGGTTGCCCAAGTGATGCAATCGGCAGGCTTAGAAGTTTTAGTCACTTCACAAATTACGCCAACGCCAGCCTTGTCGTTTGCGGTGCGTCATTTGTCGGCTCAAGCTGGTGTGATGATTACGGCTTCACATAATCCTAGCCCATACAATGGCTATAAGCTCAAAGGGGCTTATGGCGGGAGTGCAACTCCAGAATTGGTGGCACAAGTCGAAAGCGAATTACTGCGCTTACAAACACCACACTGGGATACCCATGCCTTGATTACGCGCTTTTCGGCTCGAGAAATGTATTATCAACAACTTGCAAAAGTCTTAAATCTCGAGGTGCTGCGTTCCTATACAGGAAAATGGTTTTATGATGCCATGGGTGGAGCGGGGGCTTCGTGGCTCGAGGGTTTTGTGCAGTTTGCACAGTTGCCATTAGAACTCATTTTAATTCGTCACCCTGCTCATCCCTTGTTTTATGGAGCAAACCCAGAGCCAATTGATAAAAATCTTGCACCCTTAATGGCTGCCTTAAAATTGGAGTCTGGATTGGTGTTTGGGGTGGCAACCGACGGTGATGCTGACCGAGTTGGAGCGGTGACGGCTGGCGGGGATTTTTTTAATTCGCATCAGATTTTTGTGGTTCTTCTAGCACAGTTAGCCCGTAAAGGCTTACATGGGCGGGTGATTAAAACAGTTTCGACCTCAAGTCTGGTAGAGCTTTTGGCAAAAAAACTTGGTTTTGCGGTACTCGAGACCCCTGTAGGTTTTAAGTACATTACCAATGCTTTCCTCGAGGGTCAGACCAACCCCGATTTGAAAGTCTTGATTGGCGGGGAAGAGTCTGGTGGTTTGGCTGTTATGGGACACGTTCCAGAACGTGATGGTTTACTGAATTCTTTATTGCTGCTTGAATCGGTGATTAGCACAGGACAATCCTTATCTGAGCAGTTTGCTGGTATAGAAAAGCAACTTGGCACAACCCATGCTTATGATCGTCTTGACCTCGAGTTAGATACAGCTTTTGATAAAGCTGCTTTTATGGCTCGAGTTAGTAGAGGTGGTCAATTGGCTGGGCGTACCGTGCGTGAAGTGATTACAATTGATGGTGTAAAATGGCTTTTTGAAGGGACTGCTTGGTTGATGTTTCGTGCCAGTGGCACAGAGCCGATGCTGCGTATTTATTGTGAAGCTCCAACCATAACCGAAGTCCAAGAAATTTTAGCCGCCGCGCAGACATTACTTACTTAGACTAGCCCTGCATAGGTTGGCTAAACTAGCCCCGCATAGGTTGGCTAAACTAGTCCTGCATAGGTTGGGTCGTTGCGAAGCGCTTGGAGTATTTGTTTAACATCCTGCGCCCGGTCTTTGGGCATCACCAAAGTCACATCATCGCAATGCACCACCACCACATCTTCTAAGCCAAGTGTGACCACCAATTCTTTACTTTGATTGACCACCACCGAGCGGTGGGTTTCTAGGGCAATGTGTTTTCCAAGGCAGACATTATCACTGCTTGATAAACGTTTGAGGGCTGCCCAATCGCCTACGTCATCCCAGCCAAAAGAAACAGGAATCACCCGAACATTAGGAGCGTGTTCCATTATTGCGTAATCGAGACTGATTTTTGGCAAACGTGGATAAATCTGTTCTATTTGGTCTGTGCCGATAATTGGCTCGAGGGCGGCATAAAGCTGTGGTGCAAATTCTTGGAACAGTGCAAGCATCACCTCAGCTCGAAAGAAAAACATCCCAGCGTTCCATAAATAATTTCCTGCTTGCAGCATCTCTTCGGCTCGAGCCAAGTTGGGTTTTTCGGTAAAGCGTTTAACCCGGTTGCTGATGGCAGGGCTGCTGACTTCTTGTTCAATGTAGCCATACCCTGTGGCGGGATGAGTCGGTTGAATCCCAAAAGTGATGATTCCGCCCTTTTCGGCTTGGCTAATCGCGGTTTGCACAGCCGTTTCAAAAGCAGCTTGGTCGGCAATATGGTGATCGCTTGGGAAAATGCCAATAATCACATCCCCAAAGCGCTTTTGAAGGTATAGTGTGGTCAATAACACGGCGGCGGCTGTATCTCGAGCGCACGGCTCGAGCAACAACTGAAAATCCTCTAAGTTTGGTAAGTGTTCTTGCACAAGGGCTTTTTGTCGTTCCTGAGTGACAATAATTCGTTGCTCGGGTGGACAGATTCGATCCATGCGTTGCCAAGTGGCTTGGATTAAACTGGATTGACCATCAAGTTTTAAGAATTGCTTAGGATGTGCCTGACGTGACCAGGGCCAAAAGCGCTCACCACTTCCACCCGCTAAAAGAGCCGCCGCAAATTTCATAAAGACCTCCTTATGGTATTTCAGGATAAAATGATAGCGCGGTTTGGTTTGGTAAAAGCCTCTGCCACCATTGGTTCGGACAATAAAAATCCTTGTACCATTTGACAATGGTGTTCTCGAAGCCAAGTCAGTTGACTTTCGGATTCGACCCCTTGGGCGATGACTTCGATGCCAAATTGGGCGGCGATATACAGCATGGTTTTAATTAAGGTTTGGTTCTGCTCGAGTTCTTGGATGAATTGACGATGGATTTTAAGACGTTGTAAGCCCATTTTTTGAAGTTGCTCGAGGTTGCTTGCCCCTATTCCAAAATCATCTAAAGCAACACCAACCCCAAGTTTACCAAGGGCGTGAATGGTTTGTGGGTCGCATTGATGTTTTTGCAGGGCAGTTTCTGATAATTCAAGCCATAAGACATTGCTAGGTAAACAATACTGTTCAAGTAAATTTTCGATATAAGCAACCAAGTCACGGCTGGCAAACCTTTGGGCAGATATATTGACCGAAAGCTGTATGGTACTTTCAGTTTTGCGCCAAGCGGCACAACGTTGTAAGACTTGGGCAATCACCCAATCATCGAGTTGGGCGGCTAAACCAAGTGTTTGAAGTAAGGGTAAAAAAGTTGTGGGGGTAATCAATCCGAGGCGCGGATGCTGCCAACGCAACAAGGCTTCATAACCACAGATTCGGTTGCTCGATAAGTCAATTTGAGGCTGATAGTATAAAACAAAGTTTTTTTCTGCGAAGGCTTGTAGCAGTTCCTGCTCGAGTTCAAGGCGTTCTTCGTTTGATTTTTGAAGTTGAAGTGTATACCACTGATTTTGCTGCTTACCCAGTTGCTTACCGTGGTAAAGAGCAATGTCTGCCGCTCGAAGGAGTGATTCTTGGGTTTGTCCATCTTTTGGGAAAAGACTGATACCAATGCTGATACCGACACAGACTTGATGCTCGAGTTCAAACGGTGTGAGAAATACAGTTTGTAATCGGTCGGCAATTTTTTGCACAATCTCAAAATCGGATAAGGCTGGCATAACAATTACAAATTCGTCCCCACCCCAACGGGTCAAAAAATCTTCGGGGCGGATGTTGTCACGCAAACGCTGCGCCACGGCTTTCAGTAAGGAATCACCGAACTGATGTCCCCAAGTATCGTTTATTTCCTTAAAATGATCCAAGTCTAAAAAAAGCACGGCTAGTTGTTTGGGTTGATCCAAACTTTCAACCAACCAGTGTTCGAGTTGCTGCTCGAATTGTTCACGGCGCGGTAAGTTGGTTAAGGGGTCTAAGATAGGCGCTTGTGGGGCTGGTTTTGTCTCGAGTTGACTGGCTTCAAGGGCTTTGGCAAGTAAATCAGCGAACTGTTGTAGTTTTTCGGGTTGGATTTGGTGTTGGGTGGTTTTCCAGTCAAATAAATACATTGTGCCAAAATTATTTTGTTGACGGTTTCGTAGTTTTGTGGTTGCAAAATAACGAACTTCTGGTTGTCCCTCTAAAAACGGGTGGAATTCTGGGTCAGTGGTACGTCTGTTTAGTTTTGATTCTTGAGTATTTTGATCAAGGGTATAAGTAACGACATTGACTCCAAATAATTGTTCGGCATGTCTTAAAAGCCCATCAATCAAGGGAGGCGAATCGGTTTTTTCGAGGACAGTATTTGTGGCAAGCATCTTAATCACTCCTTTTTTTCTCGAGATAAATAATGCTAGCACTATTTATCTCGAGTGGATGTGTAAAACAAGCCTGAAGAATTAACTTATCTTTTTAAGGTACTGTGCCGGTAAATAGCTTATTGGTATTGCGATAGTTGGGTAAATCTCTGAACCAGTCTTTGGACTGAACACCACTGCTGACTGCCCAAGGGTCAAATTCTAGGTAGCCATCTCGAATGTCTTGCCCAAGGCTAACCCAACCGTTGGACTCGTTTAAGAGTTCTTTAAGGTGCGAGAATTGGGTTGGCATATGCAATGCCCAAGGGCGGTTAGAGGTGTCTTTGTAGTACCTGTTCTGACTGGCATTGCTGGTGTCATCTTCTGTGCCAAAAAGGGCAGTGTTGGCTTTGTTGGTCGGTACATAGCCCGACAAGTGAATCTCGAGTCCGCGAATCCGACTGATGAGAAACTGATTGTCCACATAACTGACTGGGTTGACAATAATAAACGGATTATAAGGAACAGTTCCAACAGCAGAAATGGCGACGGGGGCGGTTAAGTTAATGGTTACGCGCACCTTGCCGGGAGTCTTGGTAGGTTCACCATTGGCTACGTTCGAGTAATATGGGCGACCGACCAAAGCGGGTGGGGTGATGTCATACCCATCCTCAAAAACCACCACGGTTGCTTTATCATGTCCAGCCTCGAGACCATTGGCGGCATAGCTGACCGCCCCGTAACGGGGAGGAATGCCTGTTTGGGTTACACCAAGTTTTTCCCAAGTGTAACCGACCGAAGAAACCTGACTGGGCAATAAATTGGTTTGGAAAGCAAAACCATTATGGTAGCCTCCGCCAAGGGCTTTGACGGTATATTCACTAATAATCTGCACCAATTCGTTATTGGCGTTGGTAACATGAATCACGTTGTAATCCACAACCATATCGTTAAAGTCATAATCGCCTTTTCTTGGCCATAAATCTTCAAACAGTAAAGTGCCAAAATCATTTTTTGCGGGGTGGTAACTGTTTAAGGCTTTGTCGGCATCATTAGGATAATCATCAAAGGGGTCGCTAACACCATCGCCATCGCTATCAGCAGCTTGCGGGTTATTGACTGGCGATAAACTAACACTTCGGATGACATCGGTGTTTTCTGGGTCGCGGACTGGGACAGAGCTTGCCACAGCAGATGGTGGGTCGGCTTGAATCAGTAAAATTGCATCATTGAAATCTTGGTCGCCACCTTGGTAGCGCAGAATATCTTCCATACCAAGCAGCAGGCTTCTTTTACCTTCAGCATCGGTGTTATTGTCAAGGAGAACCGTCTGAGCGCTTTTTTCGATGGTCATACCAGCGTTATTCTGGTAAAGCTGATAATTGATTGATTGGTCGCTAAAAACTGTTTGTTGGGTTGTTCTTTCGGTCACGATACTGCCGTTCCAACCATTGGCAACCAAAAACCAACCAACCCCTGTTCCGGCTGGAAAAGTGTTACTCCATTGCTCGGCGGTCGGTTTTGTCGGGTCGTAATAGCGAAGTTGAACCCGTTTACCTGTGCTTAAACCACCACCTGCCCCACTGAATGAAGCATTGGGATAGGCAATCACCATGCGCTCTTTAATATCATGTACTGTACGTGGTGGATTGCTGGCTTGGTATAAGTAATAACCA
>JANNEE010000714.1:0-4546 GCA_031388325.1 Deinococcales bacterium | reverse complement strand
GCAAAGCCAAACCACTGGGTTCAAACTCGAGCCAGCCCGGAGTAATCAGTTTAGAAAAGCGGTCAATCGCACTAAAGGCATCGTTTCGCTCAAGTTGTCCTTCAAATGTGGATTGTTTTGGGAAATGCTCTTCGGCAATCATCATGGTCAGGAGTTTAAGCAAGCCTTGTCAGGGTAGCGTGATCTTAAGCCTTGTCTGTTTCTAAACGCCCCAGAGGCTTAATTTGTTGCACCCGAGCATAGTACGAACCCATCAAGCGCCACATCACAATCATTAAGCCAGCAAATGGCAACAGCAACCACTCGAGACCGGTGTTGCCACCAGCCCCAAGCAACAAGAAATTAAAGACGGTGTGCATTAAAGCCGCCAGTAACCAACCGCGCCTAAGCAGAAAACGCCCGGTGCTAAAACGCCGTAAACTCATGGCGTAGCCCCAAGCCGAAGCAAAAAGAATATGCCCAAGGGTAGAAATTGGACCGCGAACCAAAATCAGACTCGCGCCATGCTCGAGTAAATAAAAGGCATTCTCGAGCGTCGCAAAACCAAGCGCAGCAGCCGTAGCATAAATTAAACCGTCTATCGGTTCGTCAAATTCATGGCGTTTAGCCACCGATAATGCCGCTAGTAATTTACAACCTTCTTCGATAATCCCGACAAAAAAAAACATCGCGGTTGCCCCAAAAGCACTCGAGATTCCAAGCTCTAAGAGTGCGGCTGGAATGACCATTGCCATGCCCCAAGCAAAGGTTCGCAGCAGTAACCAAGTTGGTTCAGGGTTATGGTCACGGCGTGCAAAGAACCAAAACCAGAACAGGGCTGGCGCAAGAGCCAAGGCAAACAGGGCTGCAAAGTTCATATTCTTGCCTCGAGTCTCACATGGCGCAGTCTACTACCAAGTTGAAATCAAAAACAGAACCGCCGAAAAACTGCTATGCTACTTTGGGGATGTTGTGACTAAAAATAAACAAGCCAAGAAAGTCATTGCCAAATTGCGAGAAAGGATTGCCGAACATGAATCTAAACTTCAAAACCAACCAAACAGCCGAGATTCCACGCACTGGCAAACCGAAATTGACGCGTGGCAAGAAACCATCGCTCGGCGTGAAAAGCGACTTCCAAAAAAGCAACGAAGCAATTCTCGAGACTAGCTCAGCCTTGTGGCAAGAGTTATTCACAGAATTTGAGGCACTGCAAAAATACTATGTTTTGGCTCAGTCCTCGAGTTGGGAAGATGCAAAGGCGAGCGACCTTCATGCAGAACTACTGACTTCACTATCGCACATTGCAGTGCATAGCCAAACCCTTTTTGATAGCGAAATGGATGCCCTCGAGTAATTAAAAGCCCTTGCTCGAGTAGAGGCTTTTAATTTCTAACAACGATTGGTTGAAGACGAGGACGTTGAAGAAGTATTTCTGGGGATTGGATTGGTTGGGGACTGCTTATGGTATCTAAGCCCTGCACCACCCGCACGGCTTTCTCGAGCATGCTGTCCCGCGCACTGGTCTCGAGCGCATCATAATCTTCGGGTTGTACAAAATTAGGAGTGACTTTAGGGGGCAAAGCAGCACCGTTTAAGTCCAAAGTGCGAACCGTGGTGATCGTTAGACCGCTGCCATCGAGTAAAGGAAAAGTCAGTGTGCCAGTGTTGAGAATGCCGTAGGTCTGCTCACCAATAATTGCGCCGCGTTTGGCACTTTGCAGTAAAGCTGGGGTGATTTCGGCACAACTGGCACTTTGTTTATCCACCAGTACCGCCACATTGCCTGTAAAATTAGCCACTTCAGAGACCGAAACTCGAGCGCCCGTTGAACCAGTCACCACGCCATTGTTGTACACATATTGTTCACGCTTGGTTTTGCCTTCAAAGATTACGCCAGTCCGTCCCATCAATGCCCCAGACACACTCAGACAATTGGTGGCAGCCCCACCCGCGTTACTGCGAAGGTCAAGCACCAGACTTTTCGCGCCGTTTTTAATCGCTTGGTTAATCAGTTTGTGGGTCTGGTCAGCCACTTGCGGTGGTACATAATCTGGAATGCGAATCACTGCTACACTCGAGGGAACATCAGATGGTTTTTGCAGACTCGGTAAACGCGGCACAGTCGCTAGTTTACCTGTGGCTTTAACCTCGCGGTTCTGCCCAGCCCGCCGCACGGTCATGCTAAATTCACGCCCACTGCGAACTTCGTCGCGTAACGCCAAACTGCTCTGGTCGTCGCCGACTGGTAAGGGTTTACCGTTCAGTGCCACAATCATGTCGCCTCTAGTTAAACCAATGCTTTCGGCGGACATACTCGGTAAGACATCGGTGATTAAACGCCCGTTGCTTTTTGTGCGGTAAACACTGACAATCCCCAGAACAGGGAAACTCCCACCTTGTCCAGTCCGAGCGCGTTGTGATTCGGTAAATTGGGCGGGATTCTCAAAAAAAGTATGCGGGTCTTCGAGTTGGTCAAGCATTTTAGCGATAATTGGATGCGCCACACTGCCCGCACACGCCGAACCAAAACTCGAGCAGGCTTTTTGCAAGTCGCTTCTACTTGCGGCAAGCACGCCACTTAACTGCTCGAGTGAAAAACCATAGTATTGCTCGAGTAAAAGCGAACTGGTCTGCTCAAAAACCTGTTCCGCCAGACTGTTTCCTTTCGGGGCTGGAGCGCAAGCTGATAATGCCAGAAGACCAATCAGAGCCATTCTTTTCATACTCGGTAGCCTAGCAGATTTTGTAACGCCACTGGTGCTATTGTGTTCATATGTACCAAAAAGACCTTCGGGCGCTTGACGCACTCGAGTTACTGCCGCGTGTGATTCATGATGCCGATGAAGTCGTTCCGACTTTTAAGGCACTGAATGCCGAACTTTCGGGTCCACTTTGGGCAGAAGCCCCAGCCAATTGGCTGGGCAGGGTCACAGCCAGGGCAGAAGATGCCCTTGGCAGCATTTACCTTGTGCCGCCCTTTAAGATGAAACGCCTGATGCCCTTAATGCGCCAAATGCAGGAATATGGTGTGATTGCCGCAGGGATTGACTTTGCCATGCTCGAGAATGCCGCCGAGACCCGTCCGCGCAGTGCTGCCGAACTTGGCGAACTCAAAGCCGCCGCCGGTCTACCCTTTGTGATTGCTGGAATCCTTGACCCACGCGATGCTGAACTGGCAGCCGAAGCGGGTGCAGATGCAATTATTGGCTGCTCGAGCCTGAGCAGTATTATTGGTGGTCCGAGTCTGCCTAGTCTGGTGGCTGACATCCGTGATGCGATTGGCGACACGCTGCTTTTTGCGAGGGGCGGTTTACGCAGTGGTTCGGATGTATTGCGCTACATTGCCCTTGGCGCGGATGCAGTGGTTGTCCCCGGTAGCCTCAATCCACACCGAATCCTCGAAGAGTTTGTGCAAGGAATGCGCTGGAGTGGCTGCTCGAGCCTCGCCGAAATCAATTACGACCTGATTTTTCAACCGATGTTCACCGATTGAGTTGCAGATTTTAACTTTATCGTTTTTTCTGATAGCACCGTAATTACGCTTGACTTGTATGTGACGTGAGTTTTCACCCAAGATATTGTATGCTGCATCCTACAGGGGGTAAATCTTCCTGACCACGAATGGTATTTTGAATGCAGACTTTTTCCCAATATGCCGCAACTCGTTTGCTGCTTGAGCATCCGGCTCGAGCGCAAGTCTTTGGTGGCATTGCCTTAAAAACAGGAAACATCCAAACTTTTGCGGGTATTGATTTAATTACTGGGATGCCAGTCTTTATTTACACCATGCCCGAAAAACCCAGTGCGATTGCCGAAGTCTACAGCGAACATATTCCTAGTGTTTTAGAAATCGGCTTTGAGCATGAGCTTGGTTTTGTGATTACCAGCAGCGCCCCAGGCTACAACCCCATTAAACCAATTTTGACCAAACAACGTCTTGAATGGTTGGTTCGTGCCAGCAGTCGCGCCTTAGCCGATGCCCACAGTGTTGGGCTAACCCATGGCAATCTTGAACCAAGTCATTTTTTTGCTTGTGGCGATCATTTGCTGCTCGAGGGTTGGGGTTTACCTTGGGGTAAAGCCAATCCTGATTATCAAGCCCCAGAAACCAATATTAGTCTTGCTACCGACATGTTTGCTTGGGCAAGAAGCATCACCATGTTTGGCAAAGGCAAACCGCGTTTAATGCTCGAGGGTGAATTTGGGCGTTTAATTGGTCATTGCCTGAACCCACGTCCAAGCGAGCGTCCAACTGCCCAAGAATTGGTTCTGGCACTCGAGCAAGTGCTGCCACCACGCCAACCGACCCAGCCAGACATTGTAGAAACTGCCCTAGAATTATCGGCTACCGAATTCTTAGAGACCGAAACCAACACCAGCAATCCAATTAAGCGCACCAAAGCCCTCAAAATTCCCGAAAAAGTGCTACCACAAGCCGAACCAAGTCTTAAGCCCAGCAAGCCAGAGTTACCAACGCCACTTGTGCCAGAATTGCCAACGCCAATTGTACCAGAATTGCCAACACAGGTGTCATTACCACAACCAGAGCAAACGCCCGAAGCAG
>JANNEE010000705.1:0-10092 GCA_031388325.1 Deinococcales bacterium | reverse complement strand
GTCCAAACCACCCCGCGATAGCGCACCGCTTGTACTCGTACCCCAGTCCCCACTGGCTCGAGTAGTACCTTACAAGACTCTGGTTGGTGCAGCAGTTTCATGACTTGCCTTTGCGTTTAACCCGTGTACGAGTGGATACATCGTTCCTATCGCCTGTTAAAGCCTCAAATCGAAAGCGTTCCTCGGGCAATACTGCTTTAGGACGATGAATCTCGAGCCGACCAATTTTGTCTGGGTAATGCAAATGCACCACTTGAATGGCTTTTAGCACATCTGGGCGTTCAAGGCTGCCAAATAAACTGTCTTGGACTGGTGTTGGACGTATTAAATCCGAGAATAGTATTTCTAAGCGCAGCACCTCGAGACCAGTCATGACCGTGCGGGTTAAGCGTTCTAAGGCAAGCAACAGGATTTTGGCGTTTTGCGTGTACTGCTTTAAGACTTGCCGTGCGGTACTTGCCCCGAGCATCGTCTCGAGCGTCACGGTCACTGTCCCGACGTATAAACTTCCTAACTGTCCAGTAGCCCTTGCTAGTAACGGGGTAAGAATCGGTTCTATCTCATGTGGCTCGAGGGCGGGAGGGTCAAATACCCAAGCAGTCTTAACGCTGCTTGCTGGTGTCCAGAGTTTTACTGGGCTTGCATCCCCACCGTGCAGTAGTGCAATCAGGAGTTTCGCTTCTTTGCCAAACTGTGCCTCGAGTGATTTTGGCGTGGTGCGCTCAAGAACATCCCCAAGCGTCTTTAATCCAAATAATTCTAGGCGTTTGATGACATCCTCACTGACTCCAATACCGCGCAATAAGTACACGGGTACTCGAGCCAAGAACACTGCTTCGTTTGTTTCAATCCGAGTCTTACAGGAAAAGGGCGTGGGACGGAAAGCCCATCGGCTTTAGCCGTGGGATGGATAGTCCCACCGAGCCGTAGGCTCGAGACATGACAGTAGACTTAAATTATGTTGTAAGTTAAGTTTTTATGTGATAAATTGTGTAAGTGCCACAAGCTAATAGGCACAATAATACATCAGTATCTAATCTTCTTGACCATAAAACGCACCTTCGGGCATGGTCGCTCCGATACCATTTTGTTTTCTGCCCTAAACGCCGTTGTAAAGTGCTGACTGGCGAAATAGAAGTGCGCCTAAAAGAATTGCTGGCACTTAAAGTAAAAGAATTAAACTGAGAAATCATTGCGCTTGAAGTCATGCCAGACCATGTACATATGTTTATTAGCACTGACCCTAACATTGCCCCTTCTTGACCCTAAACACGCACCTCACGGGCAGGGTCGCTTCTAAAATCATGCACACCCTAAAAGGTTATACCTCGAGAATCCTACGTTTAGAATTCCCTGTTTTGAACACACTACCCTCTCTATGGACACGTTCGTTCTGGGTTTCGACAGCAGGAAGTACCAGTGGATACATGGGTTCCTATGTCAGCGCTCAGACTATGGAAAAATACATTGCTGTACAAAAAACAAGGGATTAAACATGACAACACACCGCAAAGTCTATAAATTCAGAATGCGTCCAAATAAAACGCAGGAAGAACGTTTATACCAACTGAGCGGAGCGCGTCGTTTTATCTGGAATTGGGCATTGAACACACGAAAAAACCATTATGCTACGCATGGCACTGGAATGAGTAGTAGCGACCTCTCCAAACAACTCACCGCACTGAAACAGCACCCTGAAACAAAGTGGCTAAAAGAAGCCGACAGCCAATTGTTGCAACAAGCCCTAAAAGATGCTGATACTGCCTTTAAGAATTTCTTTGAGAAACGCGCTCGATTTCCAAGATTCAAAAGCCGTAAAACCGATGAACCACGTTTTCGTATTCCACAACGAGTTAAAATAAAAAACGGTCAAGTTTATGTTCCAAAAATAGGGTGGATACGAATTTTTCAATCTCAAACCGTGGATTGTCCAACCAAAAGCGCTACCTTTAAGCGTGATGCTTGTGGTCATTGGTTCGTGACTTTAACCGCAGAATTTGAACTCCCAGACATAGCACTAAAGCCTGTAAACCCCGAAACCATAATTGGTATTGATGCTGGACTAAAAGACTTTGTTGTCTCGAGTGATGGACTAAGGCTTGAAGCACCAAAGTTCTACCGAAAAGCGCAAAGAAAACTTAAACGCGCTCAAAGACAACTTTCAAAATGTAAGAAAGGCAGTCAAAATAGGGATAAAGCCAAGCAATGTGTGGCTCGAGTGCATAAGAAAATCTTGAATCAAAGACAAGATTTTCTGCATAAACTCTCGGTAAAACTGGTACGTGAACATGGTGGTATTGTGATTGAGGATTTGAATCTCAAAGGCTTAGTGAAAACCAAACTAGCCAAGAGTTTCAATGATGCAAGTCATGGAGAATTCAGACGGCAACTCGAGTATAAAAGCCTTTGGAATCGTAAGTGGTTTGTTAAAATAGGTAGGTTTTTCCCTTCAAGTAAACTACATGCTGCCTGTGGCACTATTAAGTCTGATTTAACATTGTCAGATAGGTACTGGGTGTGCGCTTGTGGAGTAATAATTGATAGAGATGCAAATGCAGCTTTGAATATCAAACTTGAAGGGTTAAAACAGGTAGTTGTCGCGGCTGGTCAGACCGAGACATTAAACGCTTGTGGAGCTTATGTCAGACTTCCTTTGGAAGCAATGAGCGTTGAATCAAGAATCCCACGGCTTTAGCCGTGCGGAGTGTCAAACTATACACAATAAGATGGTATAAGATTATGTACAGCACAGACCAAGCATTCGAGGTAAAAATGTATATTCTGACCGAAAACATTGATGAAGGTGTGGTTCGAGTCTGGCATTTTCAAGTCAAGACCAAACTTGAAATGGCAGAATTTATCCTCGAGAAGCTCGATTATTTTGATGCCTCTGGGCTGTTTAGCGGTATCACATGGCGCTCTGGACTCGAGTCTTGGCGCAAAGGTGACTGTACTGCTCTAGGCTTACTTGAAGCCATCGAAGAAACCCACGCCGACGGTGATAGTGTTTCTGGTTTCCAAATCTATCAGCTTGACCTAAGCCAAAACGGTTCAATCGCTACCGATGTGACCTACTCTGGGGCATGATGTGCGGACGCTATGTTTTCAACATGGGACGCGAACGCTTCGAGGCAGCTTATGCCGTCCAAACACCCTTAAGTCTCGAGCCGCGATTTAATGTTGCGCCCACGCAACGCGCTCCGATCATCCGCTTAGAACAACAAGCCCCACAAGCCACGATGCTCGAATGGGGCATCAGAAGCCATGGCAAACCCGTCATCAATGCCAGAAGCGAAACGATTCTCGAGAAACCGCTATTCAAAGACTCTTTTGCTTCACGCCGGTGTCTTGTACCCGCGACTGGTTGGTACGAATGGCGCAACCTTGACGGACAGAAATACCCGTACCATCTTGGTCTCGAGTCTGGTGAACCAATGGCGTTTGCTGGGATTTGGCGCGGAGATGAATTCAGTGTCCTAACCACTCGAGCCGCCGAAGGGATTGAACATATCCATGACCGTATGCCGGTCATTCTCACCCGTGAACGCTGGAAAGTCTGGCTTGCCGATACCCCACTGTCTGAAATCACTGCCATGCTCGAGCCACATGACCCACGGGATTTAGATGCGTACATGGTTGGGCAGCGCGTAGGCAGTGTCAGAAATGATGATGCCGATTTGCTCGAAGGGCTGTTTTAGGTGGGCATCTTATTTTTTGGTTGGCGCTGCTAATCGCTATAGGTGCTATTTGATGTACTACCAATTCAAAATTTGTGTGGGCAAGACATTGGCGCTGCTTGGTTTTATTCCTTGGTCTCGGGTAACAAATCAGTTACGCTACGGCTGGTCATGCTGAAAGGGTTTGTACTGCCCTGACTATCCATCAGCACAAGCTGCTTGCGCCACAAGGTGCTTTATCTGATTTGGGTATTGGTTGAGCTTTACAAAACAGCTTTTTTGATGCCTTATTCTTTGGGACGCATTCTGAAAATGGATTCAGGGATTGGTGCATGTAACTTAAATGGGTTGTTTTGGTTTGCTGACACAGCAGTTCCAACAGTGGAAATCAGTTTTGTCATGAGTTGTTTTTGCTCATCGCTCAAGGAATATGATTGTGATTTGTACGTTTGAAGGAAGGCTTCATACGCACCATTGGTGTAGGTTTGAGTTGTGGTGTTCAAAAAATCAACAAAAGCAGGTAGCAGACTACGCGCTCGTATCCAACGATGATTCTCCCAGCCCATAGGGTCATCTTTGGTTGAAAAACGCTTGATTAATTCCTGAGCAGCTTGTTCACCCAAATCAGCCAATTGCTTGATCTGATCTTTGTCCATTGCTAAGTTTAAGCCACCTGTACCTGCTGGGAGTTGGACTCGAGCTGTGCGGTCACGAAATCCTGGCATCACAATGTAGGTATTGTCGCGCCAATTCTGAGCTGATCCAAAAATCGAGAAGATAAAACCAAAGATATTTGACATACCCGGTTGCCAACCCAAACGCTCAGAAAGCCTGTCTCCTCGAGTTGCTTTTTCAAAATTCCAATTCAAAAATTCTGTCCACTCGTGGTTGTTTGTCGGCAGAAATTTAGGCAAAGTTCCATTTTTATATGTGGCTGCTTGTTGTTCAGGAATCAAGTCAATCGAAAATGTTGGTGTTCGCGGCAGGGGTTCATCAAACATAGAAACTGGAAAGTTGCTTGTGATGCCACCATCGCTGAACCAATTTGCCTCGTATGTTTTAGGTGTATCACCTTTGCGGTAAAGTCGAATTGCAGAGAGTAACACTGGGAAACTTAAACTCATGCGTACAGCAATAATCATTGGTAGGGCTTCGCGCTTTGGAAAATATCGGTACTCCTTATCATCGGTATTTGGATTATCAGCATCGTAAGCATCAAGAAGCTCCATGACTGCTTTTGGGAATAAACGCGCAAACTCTTTGCGGCGGTAGTAATACTCGTGGTCGTGTGCAAAGGGAAGACCGACACTCATTTGCTTGGTCAAGTTCGTTGTTTTGAGTGAAAGCGTTATATCTGCTTTATCCAACTCGCCAAAGGTGATTGGTTGATATGTCATGTCCCTTAGCGTATTAGGTAAGGTTTTGTAATCTATCGGGTCGCCACTCACCAGCGTTGAATAGTAGTAATCCATCCATGCAGTCAAAGGAATTTCTTTCAAGGTTCGAGAACCAACTGTATTGTATGCCCACTGTGTGATCAATGGAAGCATGGTTTTACTTTTATCATATGTGTCGGCGTAATAGCCGTTGCAAAATCCATAATTATTCAGGTTCATTTCTCTAAAAAACCTGACCAATATGTTGACAAGTAGCCCAACCACAAACCCGCCCCAAATGCTGACAATTGTTCCAACCAAATTGACACCCAAATAAGCTGCTTCATCGCTTTTGTACGGTTCTACAATCCAAATAAATAAACAATAGCTAGCAACACATGGAACGATGATCTCAGTTAAAAACTGGATAAGACCCCTGAAGGGATTATTTTGAAGTAGCCTTTGAAGAGCTGTTCCAAGAATCGCTACAATGCTTAACACAACCATAACCAACAATGGAATAAAATTCGGCATCTCTTGAGAAGACTGAAATCCAATAACAAAATATATAACCGAAGCCAAAACAATGACAGCAGTAACGATGCCAGAAAACAAACGATTATCACGAAGATTCTTTTTCAGTTCTGAAAGAGGAACAAGCCTACTGAAAAGAGCAGCAAAAATCGCAAGTGCAAGCGGTAAAACTGAAACAAGAATAACGTAAGAAATCGCAGGTTGAGCCAAATCCTCAATCTTGGAAAGTTGCCAATACAAAAAAATCATTCCGGGTAAAGCCCAAGCCAATGAACTCAGCCAAAACTGATAGATTGCCTCGAAAAAGACGTTTTTTCCTTTAATCCCTGCTAAGAACACTTTGTAAACAGGACTCAGGGGTTGTTGGGGTTGAAATAATTTTTCAAGCAGGGTTTGTTCAGATTGAACCAATTTTTCAAGCCAGGTTTGTCCCTCTATTTTATCTCCGAGTTGATCGGGTAAGGTATTCAGTTGCTCGAAACCCGAATTCGGATTTTTGCCGTTTCTCAGTTCACCCAATTGAGCGGCTGCGGCTGCCCCAGCCGCAATCGCCCCTGCCGAAGTCCCACCAATGCGTTTGAAACGATACTTGGTCGAAATCACATAAAGTGCTTTTGGGTACACAACTCCACTCGTGACCCCACCTTTTAACACAATGTCACAGTCGAGTTTTTTGTTTTGATCGGCAACAGGATTCTCAGACATACTCCCCTCCATTTCACATGGGCTTGATTAAACGATGACTTACTTATGAGGACGGTCAGGTTCAAGATTTAGTTTACTCGATTAAATTTTTTACCCCTAAACCGCCATAAATAATCCGTGATAGAGGTCATTTCTTTGTAGTGGCTTGATGGCTCAAGCCATCAGCGCAAAGTAACCCTAAACTCCTGCTCGTCGCTTTGCTCCATGCTTCGCATAAAACCCATCTATCCGCTTCGCGGTTAAAACAAAGCCTCGAGCCACCAGCACGGGCTAAAGCTAATCTTTCAAAGCTCGAGCCAACCCCTAAACCTAAATGGTGCTATGCCAGTAAAAGCCTATCCCCATCGCCCAACCCACCACGCGCCCCGAGGGGCTACCCCCGCCATCCCAAGTGCTGCTGTCACCTAGAAGCGGTTCGTCGGTCTAAGCGCACCGCTTGCCCTAAACGCGAAACCTCGGTTAGCGCTTCGCGCTTACTTAGGCTCGAGCCGTTAGCACAAAGCAGGTCAAACCCTTGTGAACGCGGCGCGTGTTCAAAGCTCAAAGCTCAGGCTTTCCCTGCTGGTGCTGTTTAGCATCATTGGCAAAACGTATTTTACGGTCGCGTAAGCTGCCGTAATCACTAAAACGCTATAATGACTAGGATTCTTTATGAAGTATGTTGCGAACAAGGACCTCAAGGCTCATCTTCTACCAAGCACAGAAGACCCTGATGCCATTTTTCGGTTTGCCATGCTTTTTAATGGTTATGACCATTTTTGATCGCTCGAGGAGTGCGCTGCTCAAGCTGATGCTCGTCGGCGAGAAAACCTCACAGACTTGCGAAACGAACTTTTCTTTAGTTGTCGTGGCGCACGTTTCCAAGATTCAGATTTCTTCATTGAAGATTATCGGGAGTTGTATCCATTGTTCGTCAAAGCAATTGGTGAGGCGCAGCTCGAGACCTGAGCGACCAGCACGGGCTAACCAGATAAATAAATGCTCGAGCAGAAGCGACTCAGGGTCTAACCAACAAAGTAGCCTCCTAGTAGGCTTTGCGGTTAAGTAAACGCAAAAAGTACACATAGGACAATTTTATGTTGCTATACACGCCTAGGGTTAAATTCAGCCTGTGCATTACGCTATTCAATCTCAAGTAATTCGTTATTGAAGGGAATACCTGCATCTAGGTCTTCAAGACCAATAAACGCATTGGGGTCTCTAAGTGGGCGAAGATCACCGTCAATTACATCAGGATGCAAGTTAAAGTTGAATTCTCCCAGAACCCGAATATGCCGAGTTTTCAAAGGTGTAACTCGAGCAATGTCTTCATCCAAAACCTCCAAACCCATTTCATACAGTAGTCCAATAATCCGACTCATATAATCAGTGTTCCAAACCACCACTGCATTGACCACCAAAGCCAATGCCCCTAATTGTTCCTCGAGTCCTTTCTGATAATGCTTGTAGATTTTGCCTTTGCGTCCATGAAAAATGGTTCGCGCAGTGTCATTGCGTAATTCACCGTGGTTAAGCTGGGTGTGAATTCGACGGCGATACGTTTCATCCTCGAGATATTCGCATAAATACATGGTTTTGTTAATACGCCCGATTTCTTCGATGGCACGTCCTAATCCGCTTAATGTGCCATTACGAGCTACAACTCGAGTGACATCAGTGGCTTTGAGCTTACCGAGCTTCAATGAACCAACCAAACGCATAACTTCATCCCATTGATCAGTGATTAAACCAGTATTGATTGGATGACGAACCAACTTATCAATCTGTCCATAATCTGCTTTTCGGTCAATGCGCCAAAAACGAGCCTTGCCGATGTCTTTAAGACGAGGACTAAAGCAAAAGCCCAGCAAATGAAACAACCCAAAGATCACATCGCTGTAGCCTGCGGTGTCGGTCATGATTTCTTTTGGCTCGAGTTTTGTGTCTTGCTCCAGTAAACTGGCAAGTAGATATAAAGAATCTCGCATCGTTCCTGGAATCACCGTTCCATTGATTTGCGTAAATTGGTCACTGACCAAGGTGTAAAAGGTAATTCCACGTTTTGAACCAAAGTATTTTGAGTTTGCTTGTGCCGCTAAGTTTTTGGCTGGGACTATAAAGCGAATTCCATCAGCACTGGCAACTTCACCACCACCCCATTGTTGGGTCAGTGCTTGCTGGCTGTGGTAAGCCACTAAGCACTGATTGGCATGGCGAATAGAATCAGCCGTGAAGTATTGGGCTTTGACTCGTTCTAAACGGTCAAGACGCAAACTGGGATTAAATTCTTGCGAAACACTTTTCAAACCGATATTGCACCCTTCAGCTAATAAGATAGCTGCGATGCTGGTTTCAAGGTCAGTTGCATAACGACGTTTTGCTGGAACAGATACGAATTCGTTGTCTGCCTTTTGGTGATTTTGTTCTGTCGATTCCTGTCGGGCGTGTTCTGGCTCGAGCAGTGCGTCTATAAATCCAGTTCGGGCATTTAATTCAAGCATCAGTTCAGGTAATCCAATTTCAGGTAGCCGCTCAGTGATGGCATTGTTTAACTCGAGTTGGGTGGCTTGTAATGGAATGGCTTCAAGGGGTGTGACACTGACATTGATGTGTTCGTTGCTTAGTTTTAAGGTGACATCTGGGTTACTTCCAATGGTTTTGGCTAATGACACGAGGCGAAGATGAAGCCTTTGACTTTGCTGTTCAACATAGATTTTGGCAATTTTAGGCAATTGCAGCGAGGTCATGACTTCATGTTTGATCGAATTCCAAACCTCTGACTCAAGCATTTTGGCTCGAGGATCGTTATACTTGATGGCTTTTGGTGAAAAGACCTCACCACTTTTTAAGCTCTTATAAAGCTGTTGGGATAGACAAATCATGTATTTACTGCGGTCAAACTGCCCATATGCGCCTTTACCTCCATTTGGAAAAACCAAGGCTATCCAAGATTTAGGCATAAACGCTCGAGGCGGAATCCCCCAATCATCCTGTCCGACAATGGATAGGCGTTTAGCAAAAGTTATTGCTTCCAATAAGCCTTTACTTTTTGGCTATCCTGCAAATGGAATCGTCTCGAGCAGTGCATTGATGAATTTACCAATTTCACGATAAGTCTTTTGCCAGATTTGAGATTCTGAGTCTTGATTGACTGACGTAATTTCTGTGACCCTCAGCACTGCCTGTTGCAGAATTGATTCGCCGATGGATTCTTTGACCTGTACCCGAAGTTGCTTGGGTGTGATGGCAGGATCAAGGATTAAACGAACTGCATCACGCAAAATCAAGGCGGCTTGGTCCAAATCACCCATTGAACGCAACCGTTCTTTTTCGATGCGTTTCTGAGCGCGAAGTCCCAGTTTACGCATGGTCAAATCAAAAACCATTAAGGCTTCATCCACAGCTTGGAACTCGAGGTAACGCATGGTGACGGCAAGGGTGGCAAAGCAACGTTCTTGACTTTGCACCGATAACCAAGCGGCTTTACTGGTTAAACCATTCCTGACCAGCACGGCTAAACGATTCTCAGCAATATGTTCCAGATCAAGATTGGAAACTGTAAAGGTACGGATTTGCTTGATTCGCTCGAGAGCAGAAACCAAAGTCCGAGCGTTTGAATGGGTTGGTGGGGCGCGAAGCTGCTCGAGCAGGGTACGGTAATGACCTTTTGGCACAAGCAATAAAGACTCGAGTTTTAAGCGATAGGATTTTGAGAGCTTGGCATAAATTCGTTTGTACAAACGAGTACGAACCCGTTCTCGAGTACGTTGAATCAAGCGTTTGATCGTGCTGGCAGCAGGCAGAACAATACTTTGAGTGGT